>JAGVUW010000685.1 GCA_019136035.1 Verrucomicrobiota bacterium
GGCCGCATCGGCGCGGTTCTTCCTGCGCCGTCTGGACTCCGGGAAGGTGCTGCTGGTGAAGAACAGCAACCCGGAGAACCCGGCCGTGCGCTCGCACATGACCGCCTTCCTCTCCGATGACGACGGGCGGAGCTGGTATGGCGGCCTGCTCCTGGACGACCGGGTCAAGGTCAGCTATCCGGATGGCTTCCAGGCCCCGGACGGCCGGATCTTCGTGCAGTATGACCACAACCGCCAGGGCGGCGAGATCGTCATGGCGGTGTTTACCGAGGCGGACGTCGCCGCCGGGCGGCCGGTGTCGAAGGACGTCGTGCTGCGCCACCCGGTGATCCGCACCGGCCGCGCCCTGCTTGCGACCGAGGGCTAAGCCGGGAGCAGGGAGCGGGGAGCAGGGAGCGGGGAAAGATCAGACGGATCAGGCGGATCAGACCGATCGGTTGGGGCGGCGGCCCGCGCTGCCCAGCTTCGGCCCGCGCCGAGCCCGTCCGTGGTCGTCCGTGTTGGTCTGTGTTCGTCCGTTTCCCGAGCCTCAGGGCCGCGTCCCCGCGGCCCTGTCGTGAGCGCGCGCCGCCCGGCGGCCCGTCAGGCCGGCCGGGGTGACTCCAGGTCGCGGGGGGCTGCCTCGGGGCCGCGGGCGGCCATCTCGTCGTGGGCCTCCTTCCAGAAGGCCAGGACGTTCCCGGGGATACCGGGAGCGTCGAGGAAGGTCGCGTTCACGAAGGCGTCGGCCATGCGGCAGGCGAGGTCGGGTGTGACGACCTGTTCGCCCATGCAGAGGCAGTTGGCGTTGTTGACGACCCGGATCAGCCGCGCCGTGAGTTCCGACTCGCAACTGCAGGCGAGGACGCCGCGGAACTTCCCGGCGGCGAGGGCGGCGCCGGTGCCGCTGCCGCAGCAACTGATGCCGACGGCCGCGGGGTCGCGCTGGAGTTCGGCGGCGAGGCGCTCGCCGACGCTGGTGTAGGTGACGAAGCGCGTGGTGTCGTAGCAGCCGACGTCGACGATCGTGTGGCCGGCCTCGGTGAGGTGGGACTTGAGGGCTTCCTTGAGAGCGAAGCCCTTGACGGCGGAGCCGAGGACGATCGTCATGGCGCGGATCCTTGGGAGCGGTGTGGGTCTGGGCCTGGTGCGCGGTGGCGGCGTCGCGTCACGGCGCTGCCGCCGGCGCGGCGGCCTGCGGGCGGGTGTCCGCCCGTGGCCTCGGCCGGCGCACGGGCGGCGTGCCGGGGGAAGGTCACCAGGCGGCGTTGAGGATCGGGAAGAAGGGAATCGCCTTGGTCTCGATGCGGTTGTAGAGACCGATCTGGACGCCCTTCATGGTGCGGCACTGGTTGAACAGGCCGATCTGGACGCCGGTGACGGTGCTGCTGATGTTGGCCAGGCCGACCTGGACACCGGTGACCGTGCCGCCGTCCCAGTAGTTGACGGCGCCGATGCCGAGGCCGGTGAGGTCCTTGGTGCCGTTGATGATACCCGCCTGCAGGCCGATGGCCTCAGCCTCGACGTAGTTGCCGGCGTTGATCTGCACGCCGCGCAGGTCATTGGCGCGGCTGAAGAGGCCGAGGTCGAGGCCGTGGACCTCGTCGTTGCGGCCGCTGAGGACGTTCAGTTTGAGGCCGTGGACCGGCATCTCGCGGCCGACGATCTGGATCACGGGGGCTTCCGGCCAGAGGGCGATCTGCAGGGGGAAGCACTCGTGCGTACCCTCGGCAGCGGGAGCCGCCGCGGGGGCCTCCTGAGCACGCAGAGCCCATGTCGCCACCAGCAGACACGACGCCAACAGGACTCTCTTCATCAGCCGTCCTCCTTCAACCTCGGACTCCGTTGCCCTCGAACCGCCGGCCGACCGCGCGCCGTGATCACGGCATGGCGGGTGCGCTGGGGTCGCCATCCGGCGGCCCGGCTGGCCGCGTCGGTGTCCGGATCCGGGCCGGTCCGGCCGACACAGCCGCCATCCACATGCGGATGGACCATAGCACGGTGCCTCCGGTGATGCAAGACTGTGACCCGGCGCCGGGTGCTGGCATCGTGCCGGCGCGCAGGTATGTTCGCTTCGTGTCAGGGGTTCGCGTGGGCACCAGGTGCGGCCGGTCCAGCGCGGGGTCGCTCGCGAGCGGTGGCCGGCGGCCATAGGCGGCAGCGTGGAGAGCGGCGGCGGCCGAGCCGCGGCCGCGGTGGTGGGCTCAGCTTGCGGAAGGCAGTCATGGTCAGGTCAGACAGTACGGACAACCGCCTGGTGGCGCAGAGCCGTGAGGGCAAGAACCTCTGGCGCGCCCGTCTTGTGGTCGAGGACGACGAGGGCCGCCACGAGGCGGCCTTTGGCTCTGAGGAGGGCTCGGCCCAGGCTGGCCCCTGGACGATCGTCTGGTCGTGCACCGCGGTGGACAGCCTGGACGGTCTGGCGCTCGAGGTGCATCCGGCCGGTGAGCGTCGGCTCGGCAGTGTCTACCTCGAGGTTCATGGCGGCGAGCAGGCGGTACCGCCGCTGGACACGCTGCACACCAAAGCGCTGGTCTATGGTGCCAAGGCCTTCGATCCTGACGGCGTCGTGCCGCTGGGGCCGGAGGTGTCGTTACGGTCGCGGGTTCTGCTTGCCCTGGGCAAGACGCCGCGGACGCCGGCGTTGCTGTGGGGCCTGGGCGGTCCGGCCGAGGACCTGTCCTGGTTCAGTCTGGGTGAGGGCCTGCTGCGGGCCGGCTTCGAGGTGGACCGCAGTCTGGCCGCGCCGCTGGCGCTGCCGTTGCTGGTGGGCTCGGCCGCCGAGACTCTCGACCTGCTCGACGCCTATGGCAAGGCCCTGGGCGCGCATGCCCGGCCGGCCTCGCCGCCGCCGACGGGCTGGAACTCGTGGGACTACTACGCTGGCGCGATCAGCATGAACGACGTCCGGCGCGAGATGGCGGCACTGGTGCAGGCCGGCATGACGCAGCAGGTCCGCCACGTCGTCCTGGACATGGGCTGGGAGCAATCCTGGGGCGAGTGGACGCCGAACCGCCGTTTTCCGGGGACCTTCCGCGAGATTGCCGACGAGATCACCGCGGCCGGCTTCGTGCCGGGCATCTGGCTGGCGCCGCTGCAGTGCCACCGCTTCTCGCCGCTGGGTCGGCATCGCCAGGACCTCCTCGTCAAGGCCACCGATGGCTTCCCGGCACTGGTCGGCGAGCATGCCATGCTGGACTTCACGCAGGAGGATGTCCTGCTGATCCTGCAGCACTGGTTCAGCGAGATGCGCGAGGCGGGCTTTCGGCTGTTCAAGCTCGACTACCTCTACGCCGACTACCTCGAGGCCCTGGCCGGCTACGCCGACCGTCGTCACGGCCGTGCCGGCCTGATCCGGCGCGGCTTGGAGCGCATCCGCCAGGCGGTGGGCGAGGAGAGCCACATCGTCAACTGCGGCGGCCCGATGGAGGCCATGCTGGGCATCGCCGACAGCGCCCGCGCGACAATGGACATCCACACCTTCTGGGGCCACATCACCTACAACGCGCGGCAGTTGGCCAGCCGCCTCTGGCAGCACGGCCGGCTGTGGAGTGTCGATCCGGACTTCGCGGTGGTGCGCAGCGCCCAGACCAGCCGCGACCCGTACCTGAACCCGGCCTACCGGCCGCGGCCCCTGCAGGCGGGTGCGAGCCACTGGTTCGCCGGTGCGGAGGCGAGTCAGGCGGAGCTGCAGCTCTGGCTGTCGGTGGTCTACCTCTCGGCCGGCAGCATCTTCCTCTCCGACTCCATGCCGCGGCTGAACCCCGCCGGCCTGGCGGCCCTCGCCAAGCTCTTCCCGCCGCTGCCGGCGCCGGCGCGGCCGCTGGACCTCTTCATCAATCCCATCCCGCGCTTCTGGCTCGGCTCGGATGGCCGGCGGCAGGTCCTCGGGGTCTTCAACTGGAGCGACGAGACGGTCGACGCCGCGCCGCCGCGGACGATTGAGGTGCCGAACAAGGGCACCGACATCTGGACCGGCCGCAGCGTGGCCATCGGTCCCGACACCCGCATGAAACCGCGCTCGGGTTGGCTCCTGCGCTGCGGATGATCCGGGCTAAGTTATGGCAGAGCCGGGAGTGGTCCCGGCGGGAAAGGACATGGCACCATGCCCGGCAGCACCTTCGGGACCTTGTTTCGTGTGACGACCTTTGGCGAGAGCCACGGCGGTGCGGTCGGCGTTGTCGTGGATGGCGTGACGCCGGGTCTGCCCTTGTGCGAGGCCGACATTCAGGCTCAGCTCGACCGTCGGCGGCCGGGGCAGTCGGCGGTGACCACGCCGCGTCAGGAGACCGACACCGTGCAGGTCCTCTCGGGGGTGTTCGAGGGCCGCGCCACGGGCACGCCAGTCATGATGATGGTATACAACCGCGACCAGCAGCCGGAGGCGTATGCGGAGCTGAAGGACCTGTTCCGGCCGGGTCATGCGGACTACACCTACCTCCGCAAGTACGGCCTGCGCGACCACCGCGGCAGTGGCCGTGCCAGCGGTCGCGAGACCATCGGCCGGGTGGCGGCCGGGGCGATTGCGCGCAAGCAGCTCGCGCAGCGGGGTGTGCGTATCAAGGCCTGCTGCATCCGTGCGGCCGGGGTGGCCTGCAGCGCCTACGACCCCGACGAGATCGAGCGCAACATCGTCCGTGCCGCCGATCGCGAGGCGGCCCGCCTGATAGTGGAGAAGATCCTGGCGGCGCGCGAAGCCCATGACAGCATCGGCGGCGTCGTCGAGTGCCGTGTCGAGGGCGTCCCGGCCGGCCTGGGCGACCCGGTGTTCGACAAGCTCGACGCCGACCTGGGCAAGGCCGTCCTCTCGATCGGCGCCATCAAGGGCGTCGAGTTCGGCGCCGGTTTCGCGGCCGCCGACATGACCGGCAGTCAGCACAACGACGCCATGGACCGCAACGGCTTCCTGAGCAACCACGCCGGCGGCATCATCGGCGGCATCTCCACGGGTGCCGAGATCGTCTTCAGGGTGGTGTTCAAGCCGACTGCGTCGATTGCGCGGCCGCAGCGCACCGTCGATATCCACGGTCGCGAGACCACCTGCGAGACGCATGGCCGGCACGACCCGGCGGTCTTCCCGCGCGGTATCCCGGTGGTCGAGGCGATGACCGCCATCGTGCTCGAGGACCACTTCAAGCGCCAGGCCGCCCTGCACGCCTGAGGGCGCATCGGCGGTCACGGTCCGGTGCCGGCCGGCGGGTGTCAGAGGCGGTCCTGGCGGGCCAGGAAGGCGGCGTTGTCGATTTCGTAGATGTAGAGGCAGACCGCGCAGAGGCCGAAGACGAGGGGGCCGTAGATCAGCCCCATCGGGCCGAAGAGCTGGACGCCGCCGACGATGCTGAAGAACACCGCCATGGATGACATCCCGGAGCGCTTTCCCATGACCAGCGGCCGGAGGAGGTTGTCGATCGAGCCGACCACGATGAGGCACCACAGTCCGAGGAAGAGTGCCGGGCCGGTGTGGCCGATGAGGAGGAGGTAGCCGACGGCCGGCACCCAGACCAGGGCGGTGCCCACCGCCGGGACGAGTGACGCGACGGCCATGACCGAGCCCCAGAACAGGCTCGGTATGCCGACCGCGCGGAAGGCCACCATGCCCGCCAGGCCCTGGGCCAGGGCGGTGATGGCGGTGCCGAAGACGACGGCCCGGACGACGTCGCGGATACGCCCGAAGAGGACCTCCTCCTGGGAACGCGCCAGGGGCAGGAGCCGGCGGATGGTGGTCGCGATGGCCTCGCCGTCGCGGAAGACGACGAAGAGCACGACGAGCATGATGAAGAAGCCGGCCAGGACCTGGCCGGTGCCCGCCAGGACCGGTTTGATGCTGCTCGCCAGGCCGTTGAGGAGCCACTCGCCGAGGTTGCCGAGGGTCTCGGAGAGTCGCGAGTTGGTCAGGTCCACCTCGCTGAGGTCGGCGACGTCGAACCATCGTGCCAGGGGGCGCTCCAGGTGCCTGAGTACCGGGCGGTCGACGAGGGCCGCCAGGTCGACGCGGCTGACGGCGTCGCGCAACCTGCCATCGCTGATCCAGGTCTCGACGCCCTTCACCGAGGAGACTCCCTGCTGGACCACGGCGCTGATCAGCATCCCGGCGGGCACCAGGAGCACGAGCACGACCATGGCCACGCCGAGGAAGGCCGAGAGGTTCCGCCAGCCCGGCAGGCGTCGCGCCAGCCAGCGGTGCGGTGCCTGGAAGAGCGAGCCGAGGAGGATGCCCAGGACGATGGCGTGGAATTGGCCGCGGAGCATGGCCAGGGCGAGGCTCAGCGCCACGGCCAGGAGGGCGATGAAGAGCAGCCGGCTCAGCCACAGCGCCCAGCGGCCGGCGTCGTCGCGGGCCTGCACACGCGGCTGGTGGCGACGGCGCCAGGAGGCCAGGGCGCGTGTGCGGGCGGGCGACGGCAGAGCGGCCCTAGGTCGTCGTGTCGCCATAGAACTGGCGGATGTGGTTCCAGCCTTCAACGGCGTTGTCACTCATATGGAAGAGCTTGAGGTCTCCGGGCGAGATCAGGCCGCGCTGGACGAAGGACTCCCAGTGGACGATGTCGGACCAGAACTCCGTGCCGAAGAGGACCACGGGTATGCGCGGGATCTTGTGGGTCTGGATGAGGGTGAGGGCCTCGAAGAGCTCGTCCATGGTACCGAAGCCGCCGGGGAAGGCGCAGAGGGCCCGGGCCCGGCGCAGGAAGTGCATCTTGCGGATGCTGAAGTAGTGGAACTGGAACGACAGCTCGGGGGTGATGTAGGGATTGGGGATCTGCTCGAAGGGCAGGGTGATATTGAGCCCGATCGAGACCGCGCCGACCTCGCTGGCGCCGCGGTTGCCGGCCTCCATGAGGCCGCCGCCGCCGCCGGTGATGACGACGAACTCGCGGCAACCCGAGCGCTGGCAATGGCGGCTGGCCAGGGCCGAGAACTCGCGGGCGAGGTCGTAGTAGTGGCTCTGCGCGCTATGGGCGCGGGCGACGCGCAGGGCCTCGCGGCGGGCCGGGTCGTCCGGATGCTCCCGCTCGGCCTTCTCGGCCTCGGCCAGGCGCCGCGCCGCCTCGGACGGGCAGGGGACCCGGGCACTGCCGAAGACCACGATGGTCGAGCGCACCCCAAGGCGGTCCATCACCGCGTCGGGCTTGAGGAACTCGAGCTGCAGACGGATGGCACGGCAGACGTCGGACTTCAGGAACTCGATATCCTCGTAGGCCTTGAGATGGGCTTCTGACACGACGCGTCAATCCTCCGGTTGCCGCCGACACGGCGGCCGCGAGGCCCCCGGCCGGCAGGACGCGGGGCGCGTGCCGCCGGCCGGCGCGTGGGCGGCATCACTGGTTGTTGTCGAAGGGATTCGGTGCTGCCGGCGGCGGGGGCATGCCGGGTTCGGGGCCGGGGCCGGGCGCGGGCGGCATGGCCCCCGCCGGGTCCATGCCCGGCTCCATGCCGGGGCCGGGGCCGGGGCCGGCGCCGGCGGGGGGCTCGGCGCCCCAGGGATCGGCGGGGGCGGCCTTGGCGGCCTTGGCGGCCTCTTCTTCCTGCTTCTTCTTGTCGAGCAGTTCCTGCAGGCGCGCCCGGAAGCTCACGGCCTGCTTCTTGGGCATCCACTCCTTGGTATTGTTAATGGTATCCTCGACCATCTCGTAGCCATTGCTGGTGAAGACCTGCTCGGCGATCTTGGGCCGTGCGCTCTCCTCGCATTCCTTGGCCAGCTTCTTGCAGAAGAAGTCAAGCACATCGGCCTCGGCGAACCAGTCGCTGAGCTTGAGGCTCTTGGGCTTGTTCGGCACGGCCGCGTAGCGTGCCGTGCGCAGGGCGGCCGGGAGGCGTGTCTGGCGCTGTTCGTCCTGGAAGGCGCGGATCTTGCCGTCGTACTGGGCATTCTGCACGCGGATGTAGCGCTTGCGGTACTCCTCGCTGACGTCTTCCCAGAAGCGCGCCTGGTCCTCCTCGTCAATGTCTTCGCGCAGGATGAAGCGGCTGCTGACCTTGATGCGCTGTGCGGTGCGGTCGAGGAGGCGGCCCCTGACGATGGCGTTGGGGCCCTTGCCGCCGCGGATGTTGAACGACACCTCGTCGCCGGGCTGGAAGATCTGGTATTTCTCGGCGGCCTCCTTCTCGAAGGCCTTCCGGCGTGACTCCGGGAACTGCTTGGCGGTCACTTCATCGATCTGCCGGTTGACGTCGGCCTCGATCTGCTCCTTGGTCTGCTTCGGCTTGGGCACCGGCCACTTCATGCCGAGCTTGGTGGCGACGTCCTGCGGTTTGACGGTCTTGTCGACCTCTTCCTTGACGCGCTGGTCGATGACGGCCGTGAGCTTGTCGCGTTCCGCCTTCCAGGCGGTGTCCTCCTCGGTCGTCTCCTCCTGAGCCGGCAGGGCTGCCGGCAGGAGCCAGGCGGCCAGGCAGAGGCTGCAGGCCAGCAGGCTGCGCCTGCGCTGCGGGTGTTGCTGCCACGTCATGGGACCAGCCCTTTCGTCCTCAGTTCTTGGCTGTCAAGTGCTTGCGCCGGACCGCCGCGCGGCGCGCCGGCGTCTCCCATCGCGCCAAGCCGGACCGCGGCCCTGTCCGGGGAACTCGGTTCGACCTGAGAGCGAACCTGCCCGCGGGTAGGCCGCACCCGTGCCGACCAACCAAAGTATAGCGCGAACGTCCAGCCAATACCAGATACCCAGGCCCAGCGCCCGTCCCGGCCGGCGCGGCCGTGCCGGGAGCGCCATCGGCAGGCACCGTAATCCGCCGAGGCGGGCTTGTCGACCGCGATGCCGCGTCCCGCAGGGCAGTCTCTCGACTCCAGCCAAGGCCCGCAGCCGAATTGCATGATGATACTATCACCTATATGTTAGCATTGAAGCGGGATCCGTATGGCAGGACAGGGGATCGCGCGGACCCCGGACGCGTTGGGGCGTCCGGCCGAGGGAGGGGCAAGACATGGATACCTGCGCCTTCAGGGTGAGACAGCACGATGGCACGTCCGGCCGAAGCCATGGCGCCAGCGCTGCGCCGCCGGCGGCGCCGGTGCAACTGGCTCTGGATTTGCCGCCGGGCTATGTTGAGCCTGACGTCCACAATAGACAGGGCCAACGTCCCGTGAGCCACGCCAAGCAACTGGGAGCCTACTACACCGACGAGGCCGTCGCGGCCTTCCTGGTGGCATGGGCGGCGCGCTCGGGCTCCGAGGTCTGCAGCTTCCTGGATCCCTCCTGTGGCGACGGCGCTTTCCTTCGAGCCGCCTGCCGGGAGCTGCGTCGATCCGGACGGCTTGCGACCGGCTCTGTGTGTGGGGTGGATGTCGACCCGCAGGCCATCGCCAAGGCGCGTGCCGCGCTGTCCCATGAGGTCGGCGCCGAGTCCTGCCGGCTGATCGAACGCGACTTTTTCGACGTGGACGACCACGCGCTTCAGGTCGACGCCGTCGTCGGCAATCCGCCGTTTGTGCGCTTTCACCGGTTCGCCGGCGACCAGCGCCAGCGGGCCCTGGCGTGTGCCTCTCGCCAGGGGATCCGGCTGTCGGGCCTCAGCAGCTCGTGGGCTCCCTTCGTCATCCACAGCGTGAGCATGGTTCGACCGGGGGGACGGCTGGCCATGGTGCTGCCCGCCGAGCTGACCTATGCAGTCTATGCAGCGCCGGTGCTTTCCTTCCTGCTCGGCGCTTTTGCCGAGGTGAGCATCGTGACCTTTCGCAGCCCGCTGTTTGCCGATCTGAATGAGGCGACGCTGCTGCTTCTTGCCCGGGATCGCGGGTGCGGTCCGGGCGTCCTCACGAGCCTTGACCTCCAGGACGCGACGGACCTGGGCGGGGTGCGCTGGGACGGCCGCGGGGCGCTGGTGGGGGCAGCGGCCCTCGACGCCGGCCGCCTGAGCCGCGGCGAGCAGAGGCTCTCCACGCAGTTCCTGCCGGCCTCGGCGGCGGCGCTCTGGGAGAGGGTCAGTGCCGACACCAGGCTTGCCCGTCTTGGCGGCCTTGCCGATGTCGGCATTGGGTACGTCACGGGCGCCAATGAGTTCTTCCACATGAGTGAGGGCGAGGTCGCGCAGTGGTCCATGCCGCCGCAGTTCCTGGCCCGCGCCGTGGTGCGAAGCCGCGCCCTGCGCGGGCTGTCCTTCACGACTGCCGACTGGCAGGCCGGGCTGGACTCCGGCGTGACGTCGAACCTGCTCCATGTCAACGGCGCTCTCGAACTGCCCCGGGCCGTGACGGCGTACCTGCGCCATGGTGAAACGACAGGGATCTCCGCAGGCTACAAATGCCGGCACCGGCGGCCGTGGTATGCCGTGCCCCAGGTCACCTCACCCGACGCCTTCCTGACCTACATGAGCCACGCCGTCCCGCGAGTCGTCGCGAACCCATGCGGATCGGTCGCGCCCAACACGCTGCACTGCGTACACCTGCGCGAGGGTTCTGGTCTGGATGGGGCACAACTGGCGCTGCTGTGGTGCAACTCGCTGACCCTCCTGAGCTGCGAGCTCGAGGGCCATGCCCTGGGCGGCGGCATGCTCAAACTCGAGCCCAACGAGGCGCGCCGGGTGCTCCTGCCGCCGTTGCCGGCAGGCTGGCGTACGGCAGGATTCCAGAGCGCCTTCGCCGAACTCGATGAGCTAAGCCGGGCGGGCCGGCATGATGAGGTCATCGATCGCGTGGATCGCGAGGTCCTCGGCGACGGCCTGGGCCTCGACTCAGGGGATTGGACGGTGCTGCGCGAAGCGACACGGCTGCTGCGGGCGCGGCGCCTCAGGAAGGTCCGCTAACCTGGATTTTTCGCGAAGCGCGGATGCTTCGCTCACAATCCACTTGCGCCGCACCTCGTTGCGGCGCAAGTTTCGACGCGCGTCGCGTTGCGCCGCTTGCTCAAGGTTAGCCCTGAGCAAGAGACCGCAAGTGCCTCGCGTCGAAGCCCGAAGGGTGGCCTGTTCACGGGCCGCCGTGCGGCGCGTGAATAGGTCAGGCTAAGGGAGTCCTAATAGTGGAGAGAATCATCGGTTTCCGCCAGGCGCTTGAGGCATTCGCCACAGCCCTGAGCACCCAGAGTCAGGAGCACATCAAGCCCCTGCACAGACACATCGCCATGCGACTTGTCTGCGAGGGAGGCTTTCTGCCCGAAGAGGTTACGCCGACACCCCCATTGCGCGCGATTCAGCGCGGCAGCAATTGGTCCCTCGACTATGCGCCTGACGTGAAGAACGAGACCGAACTCACCGTCTTTGGCGGCATGAAGACCAAGAAGATCGATGTGGTTGTGGTCAAGCCAAGCATCGGGCCGGTACTGGCCGTTTCGGTCAAGGGCACTGCCAATGCCTACCGCAATCTGACCAACCGCATGGAAGAGGCCGTCGGCGACTCCACCAACATCCACATCATGTACCCGGGGATGGTGTACGGTTTCCTGCATGTGCTCCGTGCGAACCGCGAAGCGGATGGCTTCGACCGCAAAGACGCCGGGCTGCTTGTCGACGGGACTCTATCACCGATGATCGATCGCTATGCCGCGGCGCTGCGAGAGATGGCCTGCCGCCGCCTGGTTCGGGATGACCCGTCGGGCTACGAGGCCGTCGCGGTGGCTGTTGTCGAGACACGGCCCCAGGATGTCGGTCGGGTGGTGGGAGTGCCCGCGCTCCGGGAGTCCGCCCCGGAGTTGGCCTTGGAGACCTTCTTCCCGACCCTCTACCGCGTCTATGACCGGCGCTTCCCTTTCCGTGGCGAGAGCGTCGCCGAAGCGCCCCGGCGGTGCTGGTCACCGGACTCGCCCTTGTTCCGCAAACTTGAGGATGGGCTGGGCGCAGCCTGGCAGGAAGAGCTCGGTATCGCGGCGCGTCTTGCCCCTTAGGGCTTCCCAAGGGTAGCGCGGGTGGGCGGCGCGGGTTGCATGGCACGCCATCCTGTCTGACGGCGTGGCGGGCGGGGCATTGGAGGGCATGGGGCATGGGGCTCTTTCTGGGGTTTGACTCGAGCACGCAGGGCCTGACGGCGCTGGTCATTGACACGGCCCGCGGCGGGGTTGTCCATCAGGACGTCCTCAACTACGGCGCCGAGTTTCCGGAGTACGGCTCGCCGCAGGGCTTTCTGCCGCAGGCGGACCCGCGGGTGTGTCATGCCGACCCGCGGCTGTGGGTGGCGGCCCTGGAGCGTCTTCTGGGTCGTCTGCAGGCGGCCGGCCTGACGGCCCGCCTGGAGCGTGGGTTGGGCGGTCTCTGGCGCGGCCGACCGCGCCGATCTGGATGGACGCCAGCACGGTTGCCGAGTGCCGCCAGATCGAGGCGGCAGTCGGAGGCGCGGACGAGGTGCGTCGGCGCACCGGCTCGGCGGCGGTGGAGCGTTTCGCCGGGCCGCAGATCCGGCGTTTTGCCGTGACCGAGCCGGCGGCGTACGAGCGCACCGGGGTTATCCACCTGGTCAGTTCCTTCCTCGCCTCGGTGCTGACCGGCGTGAATGCCCCCATCGACCCTGGCGATGGCGCCGGGATGAACCTCCTGAACCTCTCGACCGGCCGTTGGGATGACGACCTGGTGGCGGCGACCGCGCCGGGTCTGGCGGCTCGTCTGCCGGGCCTGGGTTCGGCCGGGGCTGCGTGCGGCCCGGTGGCGCCCTGGCTGGTCGAGCGTTTCGGCGTGCGGCCGGGGACGCCGGTGGTGGTCTGGTCGGGCGACAACCCCAGCAGCCTCATCGGTGTTGGCGGCTGGCAGCCCGGCACCATGGCCATCTCGCTGGGCACCAGTGACACCTGCTTCGCGGCCATGCGCGCGCCGCGGGTCGACCCGGAGGGCTGCGGGCATGTCTTCGGTAACCCGGCCGGCGGGTTCATGTGCCTGATCTGCTTCCGGAATGGCTCCCTGGCCCGCGAGCACATCCGCGACCTCCACGGGCTGACCTGGCGGCAGTTCGATGTCGACTGCCTGGCTGCGACCCCGCCCGGCAACGGCGGCAACCTGATGTTGCCCTACGTGGTTCCCGAGATCACACCACGGGTCCTCGCGGCGGGGCTGCGGCGTCGCGGTGCGGCGTCATTCGAGGCGGGCGGCGAAGCCGCCAGCGACGTCCGGGCGATCGTCGAGGCCCAGGCCCTCAGTCTGCGGCTGCACTCGCAGTGGATTGGCGAGGCCCCGACGGCCCTGCGTCTCACCGGCGGGGCCAGCCGTTCCGACGGCATCGGCCAGATCCTGGCGGATGTCTTCCAGGCCGAGGTCGAACGCCTCGACGTCGGCAACTCCGCCGCCCTGGGCGCCGCCCTGCGCGCCGCGCAGGCGGTCGACGGCCTCCCGTGGGCGGCCCTGACGGCGCGCTTCTGTGCCCCGGTGGCCGGGCGACGGCTGCGCCCGGTGGCGGCGCATGCGGGGCTCTATGGCGACCTCCTGAAGCGCTACGCCGCGCTGGAGGCGTCCTGCCGGGCCGGCGGCTGAGCCGGCGGGAGACGCCAGGGCGCGCGATAGCCCGCCCGGAGACACCGGGGACACCGGGAACACCGGGGACACCGGGGACACCGGGGAGCCGACCGGCCGCCGCGGCGCAAGGCTGTGCGCCGAACCCATCCCTTGAGTCCCTTGGGTCTCTTTTCGGACCTGCGGCCCTGAGCCCGGTGCTGCTGGCCCGCGGTGCCGCGGGCGCGCCAGGCTTGCAGGGGGCCTTCTGGAGGGCGATAGTCTGGGGCCGGTGATATCCCCAGGCCGACAGCGAAGGTGAACAGGCGATGGCGATCCGTTTTGAAGACGTCAGCAAAGACTTTGGTGAGGTCCAGGCACTGCGTCGGGTCACGCTGGACATTGCCGATGGCGACGTCGTCTTTCTGCTGGGTCCTTCCGG
>JAGVUW010000157.1 GCA_019136035.1 Verrucomicrobiota bacterium
GCGACGGCGGCACCGATGGCCGCGGCGGGCACGATCGCCAGGGCGGCGGCGCCGGGCAGCGGGTTGGCGACGCTGAAGTCCTCGATGGTGCTGCCGCCGTCATCGAACATCCAGCAGGCGAGCAGGCCGGTGGCCTGGGAGTCGACCGCGACATCGCGCTGGGCGTTGGTCTGGAAGAGGCCGCGGGCGTAGCCCCAGACGCGGACTTCGTCGAGGTAGCCGTCGGTGAGGGTGGCGGCGGCGGTGCCGTCGCCGGCCATCGTCAGGGTGCCGATGCCGCTGAGGGCGCTGCCGGTAACGGCGAGGCTCTTCTCAACCAGGCCATCGACGCTCACCTTCAGCTCACTGGCGCTGGCATCCCAGATTGCAGCGACGTGGCGCCAGGCGCCCGCGACGAGGGCGGTGTCGGCGGTGACCGTCTGGTCAACGCCGCCAATGCGGGCCTTGGCATAGGGCTTGCCGGCCGCGAGGCCGAGTTCGAGGACGGTGCCGGCGGCAACCTTGTAGGAGAGGACGGCGCCGCTGTCATCGCCGTCGACGAAGATCCAGCTCTCGAAGGTCATCGCGCCGCCGCCGCGGTCGAAGCGCCGGCCGCGCGGGATGACCATGCCCTGGTGTGCCGGGGCGGCGGTGCTGACGGCCGCGAGGTCGAGGCTGCGGCGGGGCGTGAAGGCATAGGCGCCGGCGGTCGCCAGGGTGTCATGGCGGGCCAGGCTGTAGCGCGGGTTCGTGATGGCGCTCGGGGCACCGGCCACGGCGTCGAGCGGGTTCGGGTCACCGGCGAGTTCGGCGCCGTCGAGGACGCCATCGTCGTCGGTGTCGGCATTGGCCGGGTTGGTCTGGGCCGCCTGCTCCGCGAGGAGGCTCAGGCCGTCGGCGTCGGCGTCGGCCGTCAGGACGGCCTCCGCGGTGGCGCTGGTCGGGTCGGTGCCGGCGAGCATCTCGTAGCGGTCGTTGAGGCCATCGCCATCGCTGTCAGTCCAGCCGTCGACGAGGGTCACGGCCGGGTTCTGGCTGGCGGTGGTGAGGTTGCCGAAGCGGGCCAGCTCCCAGACGTCGAAGAGACCATCGGCGTCGCTGTCGGCGCTGAGGTACGCGAAGCTGGTGCTGTCGGCTTTGTTCAGGCCGTAGAAGACGACCTCGGCGTTGCCCGCGGTCAGCAGGGCCGCCTCTGCGGCGGCGTCATTGGTCATGGCGTTGAAGGGCACCGTCATGTCCTCGATGCTCTCGCCGCCGTCGTCGAAGCGGTAGTAGGCGGCCATGCCGGTGGCGGCCACGGGCGCGAAGCGGCTGCCGCGGATGGCATCGGCGTCGCGGGCCGAGTTCCAGAGGCGGACCTCGTCGACCTCCAGCGGCATGGCGCTGCCGCCGAGGGTGAAGGAGCCGTAGCTGGGGGCACCAGCCGCGCCAAGGACGCGGACAGCGGCCGCGTACTCGGTGCCTTCGAGGTAGGCGTAGAGGCTGACCACGGTGTGGTCGGCGCTGCTGGCGTCGGGGGCGACGACGGCGGCGACGTGGGTCCAGCCGAAGGCCGTATTGAGCGGGACGCCGTCGAGGGCGGCGCTGCGGACGGTGCCGTCCTGAGCGCGGAAGTCGAGGGTGAGGATGCCGTTGTCGAGGCGCAGGGTCCAATCGGCGACGCCGCCGCCGATTTCCTCGTTGGCCTTGCTCATGATGACGCCGTTGGCAGCAGCGGCGTTGAGGCGGATCCAGGCCTCGAGGGTGTAGGGTGCGGTGAGCTGCGCGCCGTTGATGCGGCCGGCGATCGAGGTGCCGTCGACCAGCTTCAGGACGCCGTTCTTCAGCGGGCTGAGGCTGTTGCGCGGGCTGGAGGTGCGGCCGGCCGGGTCGGCGGCCGGGGTCAGGGCGCTGTCGACGCCGGTGACCTCTTCGCCGTCGGTCAGGCCGTCGTCATCGGTGTCGACCACGGCCGGGTGCGTGCCGGCGGCGGCCTCGCGGCCGTTGCTCAGGCCATCGCCATCGAAGTCCTCGTCAACGTCGGCGATGCCGTCGTTGTCGGTATCGGTGTCGTACGGATTGGTGTCGCAGAGGAACTCGTAGAGGTTGTTCAGGCCGTCGTTGTCGAGGTCGGCCGTCGGCAGCATGCTGGTCTCGCTGGCGCCACGGGTATAGAGGTGCTCGTACCAGTCCGGCAGGAGGTCGCTGTCGATGTCGTCGTAGCCGATGAGCGTGACGCCGGCCAGGGCGGTGCCGGTGCCGGTGCCATCCTCGACCCAGTCCGCGTGGTTGCTGGCATCCTGGTCCTGGCTGATGATGCCGGCCAGGGCGCTGTCGAGGGCGTAGGTCGCATCGCCCATGAAGGCCGTCCAGGTGCCGCCGACGCGCTCACCGCCGAAGTCCTCGATGTCGAGGCCGCCGTCGTCGAAGCGCCAGTAGCCGCGCGGGCACTC
>JAGVUW010000234.1 GCA_019136035.1 Verrucomicrobiota bacterium
CAGGTTTTCGCCCTCCACGGCGTCCATGCCCATCTTGATGGCGGCCGTGCCGATCGCGGCTAACGGCACCGTCAGGCCGACGGATAGGGTCTGGCCGGCGCGCTGCGCCTTGGCTGCGACCTCATCCATGCCCTTCGTGATCTTCTGCAGCCCCTCCGTGCTGGCCTCCAACCTCACAAGCAGCTCACCAATCACCATCGGCATCGGCCGTCACCTCCTCATCGTCATCGTGCATGCGACGCCACTCCGCGACCAGGGCCTCCTCCGGGTCCGTCTCAATCCCCAGCAGGGCCGCCGGCTGCACCGGCTCGCTGGTCCAGCAGCTCATGATGTGCGCCGCCGTCCACGCTGCGAGGGTCCGGTCGGTCTCCAGGCGGTTCCGGTAGCCCTCGCACCAGAGCGCGAACTCCCGCGGCGTCAAGCTCCAGAACTCGTCCGGCGTCAGCCCAATCTCGGCTGCGCGCCGGCGAAGCTGGTCCCAGTCGAATCCCTTTACTCGGCGTCCGCCGGCTCGTCCGGCGCTGGGGCTTCCCCCTCGTCGGAGTCCTCCGCCACGTCAGAAATGCCCATGGCAAGCGCCAGCGCCTCGTAAACCTTGTTCATCCAGTAGGTGATCTTCTGGGGCTCGCTGTCCATGATACGACCCACCTTGTTCAGGTTCAGCGTGCGGTCGTCCTGCGACAGCCCCACGTAGAGCGCCTCGCGGACCACGCGGATGCCGTACTGACCGCCCAGGATCTGCGGGATCGTCATCCCCAGGCGCTCCTCGAGGAGCGCAATGGCGTTGAAACTCATGCGCAGCGTGCGGGTCTCGCCCCCGAACTCTATCTCGACGCCGCCTCGCTGTTTGGGCTGCTTAGGCATACCAATACCTCCTTATGCTGGGAAAGGCCGCCCCTCATGGAGCGGCCTGCGTGAATCGCTAGGATACGGCCCGAGTCAGATCGCCGTCGCCCTCCAGCGAGATCGACGCCTTGGCCACCTGGCCGTGCGTCCCGGAGATCGGCGGGTAACTGGACAGGACCGCGTTGCCGGTGAATTCGGGGTTATCAGCCCCTTTGACTGCCTTCTTAGGCCGAACTATGACCGGGAACGACGCGGCCCCAATCAAGGGGAACAGCGTCGCGTCCACCGAGGCTGCATCGTAGTCCTGCAGCAGGGTGGCCGTCAGTTTGAAGTCCGTCAGCCCGGAAAGCCGGCTGATCGACTTCTCGCCCATGACGCCGGTCTCGTGAATGGCCGCCGAATACGACAGCTCGATTTGCTCCAGGTGGTTGCTGAGGTCCTTCCCGTTGATGCTGAGATGCGCATCCTTCAGGATCATCTTGCCCACTGAGTTTCACCTCCGTCAAGCCTGTATGCCAATGATTACCACCACGGCGAGACTTGGATTCGTGCCGCCGATGGTATATGAGACTCTCCACCACTCGTCCGTAATGGGCCCGGGCACCGGCACCGCCCACCAGCCGCCGGGTTCGATCGCCTTCGGGAACGCCAGACGCTCGGTTGGTGTCCCGAACGCCTGCGCGGTCGCGCTCTGCACCACCATGTCCAGCGTCGGGTTGGTCCCGCCGATCGAGAGGACGTGCATGGCCGCGTACAGCTGCCGGCCCTCCGCGACTGCGCCCAGTTGCTTGGCCGCGCCCTGGCCTGTGGCCGTGAGATTCCCGCTGGCCATGACCGTGCCACGTATCAGATTGCCGCCCTCGGCATGGACGCTGAAGCCGAACAGTTCTCCGTGCTTGCCGCCCGGCTGGTACTGCCCGACCGTCGAGACGAACGTGTACGCCGTTTCCCCGACCGCCCCGGTCAGCGGCGCCGCGCTCATCACGCCCTCAGACACGCCGATCTCGTCATAGAGCGTCTGATCGAGCCCACCGGTCTCTGCGGTGTCCCACAGGCCCTGGTGGTCGGCCACGGTGTTCCATAGGCCGGCCATGCGCCTGACAGCGTTTGACGGGCCGAATAGATTGAGCTCCTTATTCTTCGGCGTGGACGTCAGCGCCATCTGGCTCAGGTCGCCGCTCATATCGTAGCCGTTGAGCCAGCAACGGCAGTTCTTCATGATGTGCTTACCCACTGTTGCCATTCACCTCCTCGGAGCCGTTGAAGCCGCACACGCCGCAGATCCACTCGCCGGCCGAGCCCATTGTGGTCAGATGCACCCGCTGGTCCAGAGGGTGCTCACACAGGGCAGGGTCGGGCGACGCGGTTAGTTCCGGCGACTTCTGCTCCCCGGATTCCTCGTCGATCATGTTTAGAGCCGCCTCGACGGCGGCCCTGATGCTGAGCAGAACGTATTTCATCGCATCGGTCGTGCCCATCTCGTTCACCCCCCGACTGGCTCGCGGTGCATCTGGAAATTCAGCGAGAACGCCGGTCGCTTGCTCTCGTCGTAGCCCAGTGGCGCG
>JAGVUW010000759.1 GCA_019136035.1 Verrucomicrobiota bacterium
GGACCACGTGGCCAACGTCGCCAACATGGTCCTGGCGCACTCGCTGCTGCGCAGCCTGCCGCAGGTCGATGCGACGCGCACCGCCCTGGTCGGGCTCTCCTGGGGGAGCTGGTACGGCGCCGTCGTCGCCGCCATCGACCCGCGCTTCCGCGGCGTCATCGAGATCTACTGCGGCGCCTACGACCTCAGCCGTCACCCGATCATCAGCGGCGTCTACCTCCATGCTGCCAAGGTGCCGATGTACTGGGTGGCCAGCACCAACGACCAGAATGTCACCCCCGAAGGCCTTCAGCGCGGCTTCGACGAGTGCGCCAATCTGCACAACGCCTCGATGGTGATCCGGCTGCCGCACTCGCATGTCGGTTTCCTGTTCTCCTCCTGCCGGCGCGTGGCCGAGCACTTCCTCATGGACCGCCCCCCCCTGCCGCGGCTGGGCCGCAGCACCCTCGCCGAAGGGCGGATCTCGGCGCCGGTGCTGCACGAGGGCAAGGGCATCATCCGCACCATCCTGTGCTACACGACCGACCGCGACGAGCCGGTGTCGCACCTGCGCCAGTGGCACGACGCCCCGGCGGAGCGCCACGGCAACACCATCTCGGCGGCGCTGCCGCCGGGGGTCTTCCAGTGCTTCCTGTCGGCCTACGACGAGGACACGCGCTGGAATGACTGCTGTGGTTCCAGCGACCTGAAAACCCTGCCGCGGCCCTGAGGCGGCGCCGTCCGACGGGAGGGTCGACCGCGGGGACCTGGCAAGGCGTCATGGAGGTGCGAGCGCCGGCGCGCCGGACCGCACCCGGAGGAACAGAGGAGGCCGTCGGATGCAGAGGCTCCACCCGCGCGGGAACCATCACGGCTCGTGGCGATGGCAGGTCCTGGCCATGGCCGTCGGCGTCGCCCTCGAGGCCCTGGGGGCGACGACCAACCTCGTCGCCAACCCCGGCTTCGAGGAGGTCACCCCGGAGGGCTTCGCCAAGGACTGGGCCGAGGGCGAGTTCGGCAAACTCGGCGCCACCGTCGCCCTCGAGAGCACCGGCGCCCAGGCCGGTCAGCACTGCCTGCGCCTGCGCGGCACCCCGAACACCTTCACGACCTGCGCCGGCAGACGCATCCCGGTCAAGGCCGACTGCGATTACTGGGTCACCTGGTGGTGCCGCGCCACGCAGCCGGCCTCGAGCCGCACCTACCTCTTCCTGCAGACCAGTACCGGGCAGCGCGTCTTCCCGCACACCGACCGCCGCGGTGATGTCGATTGGACCTTCGCCATGGCCCGCTATCGCACCGCCCCGGACGAGCACTGGATCAGCCCGGTGCTGACCATGCATACCGCCCTCGACCAGGTCGGCACCTCGTGGTGGGACGAGATCCGCATCAGCGAGGAGCTCCCGCCTGACCTCGAGGCCGCCTGGCGCCGCCAGCATCCCTGGGATGACCCGCCGGCACAGACCACCGCCTGCCGCCTCTGGCGCGGCCCGGAGGCGGTGGTCTGGATGGACCAGGCCGAAGCGCGGCTCTACCCGACCACGCCCCTGCCGACCGACGCCGCTGGCGCCGCCGCCATCGCGATGGCGGCGCCCGGCCGCGGTCATGGCCTCTGCCAGGTGGTGGTGACGCCGCAGGCCGACCTGGCGCCGCTGCGGCTGGAGCTGACGGCGCCCGACGGGCCGGCGACGCTGCCGGCCGAGGCCCTGACCGCCCGCGTCGTGCGCGCGGTCGAGGTCCAGGAGACGCGTGATCGGTCTTTCCCGAAAGGCCCGACTCCGGATCCGCTCGTCGTGCCGAGCGGCGGCGAGATGGCGACGGCCGGCCGCAATGTGGTCTTCTGGCTGGAGTGGGCCCCGCCCGCGACGGCGCCCGCCGGCGACTACGCTGCCGAGGCGCGCCTCTATGCCGGCGAACGCCTCCTGGCGACCCTGCCGCTGGCCCTGCGGCGCTGGGGCTGCGACCTCCCCGAGGTGCCCCTCTGCCGTTCGATGGTCATGCTCGGCAGCGGCCACCTTCGGCGGTTCTACCCGACCCTGGACGAAGACACGGTCCTGGAGCTGGCCTGGGACCTCCTCGGGCGGCACCGGCTGAGCGGCTTCAACCTGGCGGTCTTCCCGACGGTCCGCGTCGTCGATGGCGCCATGGCCCTCGACTGGAGCCGCTTCGACCGCATCCTGGCGGCGGCGCAGCGCCACCGCGCCACCGCCCTGACCATCGGGCCGATGTTCGGCGGCGGCTGCAGCGAGGGCTGGATGCCGCGCTTCAAACTCGCCGGCCAGACCGCCCTCGCCGACCCCGGCTTCGACGCGGCCTACCGTGACCTCAACCGCCAGATCGCCGAGCGCCTGCGCGCCGCCGGCTGCCTGGAGATGGCCTACGTCTACCCCTACGACGAGCCCGAGGCCGACTACATGGACAAGATCGC
>JAGVUW010000135.1 GCA_019136035.1 Verrucomicrobiota bacterium
CAGGCGGCGGTCGAGCGTGCCGAGGCCCTGGCCCTCAGTCTCGATCGCGCCCAGCGCGAGATGGCCGCCGTGCGCTCGGAGCGCGACGACCTCGCGCGGCAGGCCGCCGAGGCGCGCCAGCAGGCCGCAGCGGCTGAGACCTTCCAGCGGTTCGCCGCCGCTGATGCGGCCATGCTGCGCCGGAGCCTCACCGAGGCCGCAGCAGGCACCGCCGCCGCGACGCAGGCACGCCTCGATGCCGAGGCGCAGGCCGCCACGGCGCGACAGGAGGCCGCCCGACTGGAGGAACGCCTGCAGCTCCTGGAGACTGAGATGAAGGCGCTGCAACCGTCGGCGGTCGACGGCCTGCGGCAGGAGCACGAGGCGTTGCGGCAGCGCTGGGAGCAGTCCCATTTGGCGTTGCAGGAAGCGCAGGCGGCGTTGCGGGAGGCTCAGGCGGCGGCGCAGGCCGCGGCACGTGGTCAGGCCGAGGAGGCTCGTCTCGAGGCGGCGGTCAACCGGGCCCTTTCGGCGGGCGACAGCCGCGCCGCCGAGGCGGCCCTGCGCGAGCTGCTCGGGCGCCGTCCCGGGGACGCCGCGCTGTCGGGGCGTCTAGGCGCCCTCCTGGCGGGTCGTGACGACGCCGAGGCGATGGCGCTGCTGGAGCAGGCCCGGCGGGGCCGTCCGGATGACCCGGAGGTCCTCCTCCAGCTCGGGCTGCTGCAGGTTCGTCGCGGCGGCGCGCGGCAGGCCCTGGGGGCGCTCTTCACGGCGGCGGCTGTCGCGCCGGAACGTGCCGACATCCACCACGTCCTCGGCGTGGCTCTGGTGGAGTGCGGCTGGCCCGACGCTGCGGAGGCGTCCTTGCGGCGTTCGCTGGAACTCGACGCGCGGCGTGCCGACTCGGCCTTCAGTCTGGCGGCGCTGCTGGCGGCGGCCGGCCCGACGCGCCGGGCCGAGGCGTGCGACTGGTATGAGCGTGCCCTGGCCTTGGGTGCGGCTCGTGATGCCAGCCTGGATCGTTACGTGAACGCAGGGCCATAGGGAGGGCTGCCATGCCCGCCCGCGCAGGCCGGAACGACGAGCATAGCGGAAGACCGATGCGAACACTCACAGCCCTCCTGTTGCCTTTTCTCGCGGTCCTCATCGTGGCCGGCCCGGCGTCGCTGCAGGCGCAGGACACGGATGCCAAAGCCCGCGAGGAGTGGATGGCCGGTTTCGTCAAGCTCGAGGAGGGCGGCCGTGCCGAAGAGGCCGGCGACGTCGCTCAGGCCCTGGCGCAGTACCGCGACGCCCTCGAGACCTTCGAGGCGGTGCGGCGGAGGTACCCCGGCTGGAATCCCTCGCTGCTCGGGTACCGCATCACCTACTGCACGCAGCGCATCCGCCGCCTGGAGTCCCAGGTCCAGGCGCACAGCGCCACCCTGAGCCAGACCGACCTCGCCAAGCTCGCCGGCGACCTCCAGGAGCGCCTTCGCGCCCTGACCGACGAGAATCAGGCGCTCAAGCAGCGCCTTGGTCTCACGGCTGAGGCGCTGGAGCGGGCTCGCGTCGAGTCAGCCCGCACCGTCAGCACGGCCGAGGACATCAATGCCGTCATGGCCGAGCGCACCCGGTTTCGCGAGGAGAACACGGCCCTGCGCCAGCAGGTCGAGCAGTTGAGCGCCGACGTCGCCGAGCTGCGCCGCAAGAGCGGCATCGAGGAGGTGGCCAAGCAGCTCCAGGGTGATTTGGAGCGCACGCGGGCG
Organism: Verrucomicrobiota bacterium; assembly: GCA_019136035.1. Taxonomy (GTDB): domain Bacteria; phylum Verrucomicrobiota; class Lentisphaeria; order Oligosphaerales; family JAFGRS01; genus JAGVUW01. Next base: position 1,728 of record JAGVUW010000135.1, read on the forward strand.
CGCGAGCAGCAGTTGACCAAGGCCTTCGAGACCTACCGCAAGGCCTATGAGAACGTCAAAGAGAAGCTGCGCGAGGCGAGTGCCGCTCAGGACGAGTGGCTGCGTCTCCAGCGTGAGTTGACCGACCGCAGTGATGCCGCGACCGCCGAGGCCGCCGAGGCGCGTCGCCTGGCCACCGAGGCCCAGGGCCGCCTGACGGCCCTGGAGCAGCGTCGTGCTGAGGAGGCGGCGCTGTCGGCCCAGCGCCAGACGGCGATCGAGCAGGCGCAGCGCGACCTCGGCCAGGCTCGACAGGAGCTGGCGGCCGCGCAGGCGGCCCTGGCGCAGTCGCAGAAGGACCTGGCGGCCTCGCAGGCGGCCCTGGCCCAGCCGCGGCAGGAGCTGGCCGGGTCGCAGGCGGCCCTGGCACAATCGCGGCAGGAGCTGGCCGGATCGCAGGCGGCCCTGGCGCAGTCACAGCAGGACCTCACGGCTTCGCAGGCGGCCCTGGCGCAGTCGCGCCTCGAGGTGGCGGAGCTTCGGCGGTGGCGCGATCAGGCCGCGGCTGAGGCGGCGGCGCGTCAGGGGCTCGACGAGCAGGTGCGGCGTCTGCAGGCCGAGCAGGCGGCTGCGGTCGCGCGCCAGGCCGAGTTGGCGCTTCAGTTGGCGGCTGCGCAGGCGGAGCGCGACCGACTCCTGC
>JAGVUW010000438.1 GCA_019136035.1 Verrucomicrobiota bacterium
GACCAGGGTCGCGTTCGGGGTCTGTTCCACCCATTTCTGGTGGAGAAGTGACACGCCGCTCGACGATGAACAGCGCCTACAGAACGCCGCAGAATCGTGCGAGATCATCACGGCCATGGAGGGGAAATACGGCGTTCCCGTGCTTGCCGCCGGCGATCTGAACTGCGGCACCGGGTCTGCCCAGGGCTCGGAGCCCTGCCGCTTCCTGCTGGCAAGAGGACTGCTCGACGCACGCGCCGTGGCCACCGTCACCACGGACGCTTTCACTCACCACGAGTACCCCGTTCTGAGCGACAGGGGCATCTACGAGAATGGCGGCCAGCCGGTCCGCACGCTGGACCATGTTTTCGCCACGGCCCATCCGCGCATGAAGATCAACCGATTCCACGTCGAGACCTCGCAACAGGCCCTGAACAGTTCCGACCACTGTCCCCTGGTCGTGGACGCGAGCATTGCGGAACCAGCGCATGCCATAGGGGCGGATTGAATTCCCCCGAAATTGCCAATACGTTGTCACTAGGCGCGCAAGGGGTCACAGGTGCGCGGCCAGGTCGCGTGCTCCGCTGTCCTGCTTCCCGCCTGAACGCCTGAGGCGCGTCCGTGCAGACGCCGAACGCTTTGATGATGGACGGTCATGTCCAGAAAGGAGCGGCGCTATGAGCAGGCGTATCTCTTGGGCGGGGGCGCTCTTGCTGATTCTGTCGCTGGCCGGGTCAGCCGGTGAGAAGGAGTTGCTTGGCCAGGCTGCCCAGGGCCTGCAGGGGGCGTCAGGGGGCAGCCTCAACCAGCAGCTCTGCGTGAAGAATGCCGCGGAGGCCCTGCAGGAGGCCCGGGATGCCCTGGAGAAGGGCGATGCCGAGGCCGCGAAGACAAAGAAGAAGGAGGCGCTGCGCTGGACGGTGCAGGCGGTGCGGGAGTGCATGGAGCCGGGGGAGATCCCCGCGCAGATCGGCGAGGCGCTCCGCGACGAGGGGGCGATGAGCGCGAATGCCCTGGGGCGCTTCAACGACCTGATGAAGACCCTGGTGGAGGCGAAGAAGCGCAAGGGCGGCTCGGGGAATCCCTTCAGCGAGGGGATGGCGATCAACCAGATCATGCTGGCGCTTGACGAGCTGATCACGGGCGGCTGGGATGGCTGGCATCCGGAGAAGGCGATCGGCTGGTACCTGAATGCCGCCGCCGAATGCGAGGATGTCCAGGCGATCATCAACCAGTTGCTCGACTACCTCAACAAGCACTCCGACACCACCGGCATCCCCGATCTAGGCAGCGAGGGCTGCGCCAAGGCCAAGCAGATGCTCGATGAGCTGTACGCCAAGAAGCGGGCGGGGGCCCCCTCCGAGGAGATCATCGAGCTGGTGGACAAGATCAAGGCGTTCCTGCGCGAGGAGGGTGCCAGGACTGGCAAGGCCCGGCGGGAGAAGGACCGGAAGGCGAGCGAGCCGGGGAGCCGGCCCCCGCCATCGTCGTCCTGGTGGACCCCCGCGCCGGTGACCCAGGTCGCCTTTGCCGCGCTGGATGGCAGCACCAACATCAGCCAGGCCGCCCTCGGCGAAGTCGAGTCGGTCCGCTTCGTCGCCACCGATGGCAAACCATTGAAGCCCAAGGATGTCGGGGCCAACCTTGATGACCACAATGGCCACCTGACCCTGAGCATCGGCAAGGCGGCCGGCCTGGGCAGCATCCTGGTCACCGGCACTGCGGGGACGCTCCAGATGACGGGCCACGGCGGCGGCGCGGCGGGGCCGGCAACGGCCGTGAGCCCGGCCGATGGCCTGGTCGAGATCCGCAATGGCACGCTCCAGGAGACCCTGCGGGTGCCGCCGAGCGCCACTGACATGGTCGGCAGCCCGCAGGACCATGCGGTCATGCTCAACGGCCAGAAACTGACGCCCGTGGCGATGCGGCCGGGCGAGGTGGCGGTCACCGCCGCGGGCATCACGCCGCCCGCCAACGGCCTGATGAGCCTGGAACTGACCTCGCCCAGCGGCATCGTCGCCAGGGGGATCGGCGTTGGCTGGGGGTACACCGTCGCCATGCCCGAAGTGACCAAGACCAGGGCCTGGGTGCCAGTCCTGGCGCAGGTGTACGGTCTGGATCCGCACGAAGAGGTCACGCTCGTCTTCTATCCGCAGCCTGGGCAGGAGATCAACCCCAAGACGGTGACCCTGCCGGCCGCCGAGTTGGCGGTGCCGTCGCCCGTGGCGAAGATCCGGGCGTCCCGGGCCGGGCCGCAGGCGCTCAATGTCACGGTCACCCGGGAGGAATGAGCCATGAGAACGCGTCATGCCATGGCCGTGATGCTCCTGCTCGGGATCCAGGCCTTGGGGCAGGAGCGGCCGCCACCGGCCTTGCCGCCATCGGTCAGCCGGGTCCCGTTCACCGCCACCGAGAGCCGCGGCGACCAGCCCCGTGCGCACATCCTCGAAAACCTGACCCTGTCCATCAGCGGGGGCTTCGGCTTCCCGGAGATGGATGGGCTGAACGACTACGTCAACTGGATCAACCGGAACTTCGCGGGCGACATCGACGAATTCGATGAGGTCGCCCAGGTCTACGCCGGCATCGGGTATGACCTGCGCGGGGACGTCTCGCTCGGCCTGGGCATCGCTTATTTCGATGCCGACACCGATGGCACGCTCTACTATATGTCGATGCCCCACCATCTGGAGATCAAGCTCAACACCATCGGCATCGAGGCCTCGCTGACCAAGTCCTGGGGCCTGGGGTCTCTGCCGCTGAGCCTGCGGGCGACCCTGGCTGGCGGCCACTACTGGTCATCCTACCGGGAAACGGAGGATGGCTATCGGGCCAGCGGCGACGACCATGCCTGGGGTGCCCGCGCCACGGTCGGGCTTGGCTGGACCATCACCGAGCGCGTGTCGTTCGACCTTGAGGCCGGGTACCGGTGGCTCAAATTCGATGACTACGGGGTCGATCTGGTTTCGCCAGGGGCTCCGGCAGCGGAAGCGGATTTCAGCGGACCGATGGTCCAGGCCGGCTTTGCCTGGAGGTTCTAGCCTGGGTTACTCGCGAAACACGGATGCTTCGCTCACAATCCACTTGCGCCGCATCGCACCGCGGCGCACGTTTCGACGCGCGCCGCTTCGCGCCGCTTGCTCAAGGCTAACCCTGAGCAAGAGTCCGCAAGTGCCTCGCGTCGCAGGCCGAAGGGTGACCTGTTCGGGGGGCGCCATGCGGCGCGTGAATAGGTCAGGCTGGCCTGAGCGATTCATCGGCATGCCGGCAGATCCCAAGCCGGCCTGCCGGGATGGGAAAGGGGATCCGGGGAGCTTGGCGGGAAACCCGGACGTCGTGCGTGGGGGGGCTGATGCCCCTGCCCCGGCGAGCCAGTGCGGCGGAGTGTCCGGGTATGGGCGGCTTCCGGCGGGGGCCGCGCCCGGCCTGGTGGAGTCTCTTGTAGGCATCGAGTTCGAGGGTGATGGTCTTGGCAAGTGTCCGTGCGGTACCTGGGGTGACCGCCTGGGAATGCTGTTGTGGAGGGCCCGGCGATGAGGATCTTTCCCTGGGTCGGCAGCCTGCTGGCCGGTGCTATCGGCCTGGTTCTCGTTGCGCAGGCGCCCGTGGCACGGCCTGCCGGCATCGACGCCGACCGCACTGAACAGCGCGACGGGAACAGCGATGGCACGGCGCCCGGGAAGCCCCTTGGCCCCGGCGACCACGCCATGAAACTCCGCGTCGGCGGTCTGGATCGTCGCTACCTGGTCCATGTGCCGCCCGGCGGCGATAGCAGCGGGCCGCTGCCGGTCGTCATCATGTTTCACGGCGGCGGTGGCACGGCCCGCGGCGCGATGCGCGAGACCGACTGGGCGCTCAAGGCCGACCGTGAGGGCTTCCTTGCCGTGTTCCCCGAGGCGCTGCCGCCTGACCCGGCGAGGCCAAGCCGATTCCGAGGCAACGCCCTGGTCTGGAACGACGGTTCCGGCCGCGCCCACGCCGGGCGCGGGAAGACCCCGGACGTGGCCTTCGTCAACGCCATGATCGATGACCTCGTGACGCGGTTCAGCGTGGACCCACAGCGCCTCTATGCGACCGGGTTCTCCAACGGCGCGTCGATGGCCTTCCGCGTCGGCTGTGAGCTGTCGGGGCGCCTTGCCGCCGTCGCGCCTGTCGCCGGGGCGCTCTGGATCAGGGCGCCCCGGCTCGAGCGGTCGGTGTCGCTCTTCTACATCACGGGTGATGCCGACCCGCTGAACCCGCTCGAAGGTGGGCCGCCCCGGCTTGCCATGGGTCTGACCTTGCGGGAGACGGCGTCGGTGCCGAAGCCGCCCGCGCGCGAGCATGTCACCGCCTGGGCGCGCCTCCTGGGCTGCCAGGCCGAGCCGGAGCCGGTCACGCCGGCGCCGGGGGTGACGACCATGGTCTACCACGGCGGACGCGACGGCAGCGAGGTCCGCTTCACGATCATTAAGGACCACGGCCACGTCTGGCCCGGCGACCGGAGCCTCTTGCCGAAGTCATGGGTAGGGACGTCATCCGACGCATTCCATGCCACGGATGCCATCTGGGAGTTCTTTGAGAGGCATCCGATGCCGGAGCGCCGGTAGGTGGTGGGGGCCAGGATGGCGCCGCGCGTCCTCGGGGGTTCGCGTGGCGGCGTGTCCCCGCTCGTATGAACGCTGGCGGCGTGGTGGTGGCGACGCCGCCGTGGCTCGTGGACGCGTTCGCGTCTGTGGCCACTCGCCCTCCGGCACAGGTGGCAGGCGATGTCCCGCCGGGTTCCATCTGGCGCCTCCGCGCTCCGGTGGCTGGGCTCTTGGGCTCTTGCAGAACCGGATCGGCAGGGCTTGCGGCGGGGCGCCGGCGGCACGACCGTAGAGGCGGCCGGAAGGGCGGCGCGGCTGCCGCGGCGGGGCGCCGGACGGTGCGGCCCGGCGGTGGCCGGGTTGGCGCGGTGCGGCAATGTGACCGCGCGCGGTCATGTCGCCAGGCCGAGCCCTCATGTTCGTTACAGGAGAAGTCGATGACATCACGCGAGCGAGTCCTCTCGGCGCTGCGGCATCAGGAGCCGGACCGGGTCCCTCGCGATCTCGGCGGGACGGAGTCCTCAGGCATGACCTCCGCGGCCATGCTCCGGCTGCGGAGCCACCTCGGGCTGCCGCCGGACCTGCGGATCTTCGAGCCCTATCAGTACGTCGCCACCGTCGGCGAGGACCTCCGGCAGGCCTTCCGGATCGACACGGTCAACCTGACTCCGGCGCCCCGGCGCTGGACGACGCGCCTGAATCCCCAGGGCTTTGAGGTATCTCTCCCGGAGCTATGGGTCGAGGAGGATGGCCAGGAGGGCTCCACCGTCATCCGCCGCAGCGATGGCACGGTCGCCGCTCGGCGTCCTCAGGGGGGATGGTACTTCGACCCGGTCAACCCGCCTCTGCGGGAGGTCACCGACCCGGCGCAGCTTCGGCACCACGACGCGGCGATCCGGTCCTTCGACTACCCGTCGTTCGCCGACGAGTCCCCGGCCGACCTGGCGGCGCGGGCGCGCGACATGCACGCCGCCGGCGGATGCGTCGTCTTCAACCTCTGCTGTCACCTCCTGGCGGCCGGGCAGCTCCTGTGCGGCTACGAGGAGTTCATGATGCACCTGCTGACCGACGAGGTCCTGGTGCGGAGTCTCCTGGACCGCCTCGTCGAGGGCTACCTGGAGCGCATCGCGCGTCTGGCGCCGTTGCTGCGCGGCAGTGTGGATGTCGTGCTGCTCAACGACGACCTCGGAACGCAGAATGGCCCGATGCTCGCCCCGGCGACGTACCGGAAGCTCATCAAGCCCTGCCAGCAGACGCTGTTCGGGAGTGTCAAGGCGTCGTTCGGGACGCCGATTCTCTTCCACTCCTGCGGCGCCGTCCGGGATTTCATACCGGACCTGATCGAGGTGGGCGTCGATGCCCTGAACCCGGTTCAGCTCAGCGCCGCCGGCATGGAGCCCAAGGCGCTCAAGCGCGACTTCGGGAAGGACATCACCTTCTGGGGTGGCGGCGTCGACACGCAGACCGTGCTGAACGGGAGCCGCCCGGAGGGCGTGAAGGACGCGGTCAGGCGTAGCCTCCAGGACCTGGCGCCGGGGGGCGGCTTTGTCTTCTGCCAAGTGCACAACATCCAGCCGGATGTCCCTCCCGAGAACGTCGTCGCGATGTTCCAGGCCCTCGACGAGGGCGCGGCCGGGTGACGGAGTAACGTCAAGGGCGCCGGGGCGGCAGGCCGCGGTGCAGGCGCGCCGAGGACCGCGCCAATGGTGGATCTGACTGATCTGAGGCTCTTCCGGCAACTGCGTACCTAACGTGGAGACCGGGGGAGCGTCCATCTGGCTGTTGCTGGATCTCCCCGCCGGGCAGGTCTCGACGAGGGCGTCAGTCGGGCGGCTTCCCTATCCCAACGGGATTGCGTCCTCCAGCCCAGGGTTGCGGCAAAGCCGCTACCCTGGGTACCGGCCCCATTCCGCCCATCCAACCCCAACGTGGGTTGCGTCATGGTGCCGACGCGCGGGCCTCTGGCGATCCGACCGACGCAACCCTCGTTGGGGTTGGGGCCCACGGCCATGGGCTATCCCAGGGTAGCGGAGGTACCGCAACCCTGGGCTCTGGGACGCAGCCCCCTTGGGGCAACGGAAGGCAGTCTTCGTCGATGACCTTGCCCGTTCTCGAGACCACCGTGCTCCACGCCAGGAAGTACGCGGTTGCCGGCAGAGCCGTAGATCTCCCGTGCATCGGGGCTTCCGTCACTGGCAGGTAACGGCCAGTGGACGAAGATCCGTCAGACGTCGAAGATATCCACGGCCTGCCGCAGGCTGGTCAGGGGATCGCGCACCGGCACGAACTCGTGCGCGACGTAGCCCTGGTAGCCGCTCTCGGCGATGGCCCGCGCCACGGCCGCGTACTGGATCTCCTGGGTATCGTCGATCTCATGACGACCCGGGTTGCCGCCGGTGTGGATGTGGCCGATGTAGTCGATGTTCGCCTTGATCGTCCGGATCAGGTCGCCCTCCATGATCTGCATGTGGTAGATGTCGTAGAGGACCTTCATCCGCGGACTGCCCACGCGTTTGCAGACATCGACCGCCCAGGCCGTGCGGTCAGCCTGGTAGTCCTTGTGGTCGACCTTGGAGTTCAGCAGCTCCATGACCAGGTTCACGCCCTTGGCCTCGGCCAGTCCGGCGACCTGCTTGAGGGCGGTCACGCAGTTCTCGGCACCCTCCTCGTCGGAGATGCCTTCGCGGTTCCCGGGGAAGCAGATGACATTGGGGAAGCCGGCGGCGGCGGTGGCCTCGATGGCCTCGCGGATCTGGCGCAGGCACAGCTCGTGGTGCTCCAGGCGGTTCAGGCCCTTGGTCAGGCTGTGGCTCGGCACGCAGGGGCACATCAGGCCGAACTCCTTCAGGAGCGGCCAGTCGGCCGGGCCGAGCAGGTCGACGCCGAGGAGGCCCATGTCGACGCAGGCCTTGTAGAACTCCGGCGCCGGGATGGCCCTGAAGCACCACCGGCTCGCCGCCTGTTTGATCCGTCCACGCCGTGCTGTCATCGCTGGGGTCCTTTCGGTTGTCGCTGTGATCGCGCGCCGCGCTGGTGCGGCCGCGCCTCGTCAGGCCGGCCTGGCCGGTCCGGGCGGTCCTCGTCGTTCGGTCCGCGCCGCGGTGCCGTGCCGCGCCGCGGCGGCGGGGTCGTCGGGTTGGACGGAGTCGGCGAGGCGCCGGCGGCACCGGGCCGGCGGCCGCCGGCCGAGGCCCGGCTGGGCACCAGGATGCGGTGCTGGTCCTCGCGTTCGCGGTCGGTCCGCGCCACGTAGAGGGGCCGTCCGGACGGGCCGCAGCCGGCGTAGAACATCGCCGTCGCCACCGTACCCGGGGTCGGCACGAAGCACTGCACCTGCTGCGGCTGCCAGCCCTGGTCGCGGAACCACGCTGCCAGGGCCTTCATATCCGCCTGGGTGCATCCCGGGAAGGCGCTCATGACGTAGGGGATGACGTACTGGTCGCGGCCGCCACGCTCGCTGGCCTGCCCGAACAGCTCGACGAAGCGCTGGAAGAGCCCGAAGTCGCTCTTCCGCATCAGGCGCAGGACGGCCTCGACGCAGTGCTCCGGCGCCAGCTTGAGCTGGCCGCCGACGAACTCGGTGGTCAGCGCCCGCGCCGCGGCGAGGTCCTGCAGCGCGGCGTCATGGCGCACGCCGCTGGCGACGCGCACATGCGACACCCGCGGCAGACGCCGGGCCTGCCGCAGCATCTCGACGAAGTCGCCCTGGCGCAGGTGCAGATGCGGACAGACCGAGGGCGACAGACAGCTCGGCCGCTGACAGCGCCGCGGGTCACTGCGGCAGGACCCGCCCCAGAGGTTGGCGGTCGGTCCGCCGATGTCCGAGACCGCCCCGCCCCACTCCGGGTGGGCCGTCATCGCCCGGACCTCGCGACAGACCGAGTCGACCGACCGCGAGCGCAGTCGGCGCCCTTGGTGCAGCGCCAGGGAGCAGAACGAGCAGCCGCCGCCACAGCCGCGCACCGCCGTCACGCTCCAGCGCACCATCTCCAGGCCGGGGATCGGGTTGTCGCAGTCGGGGTGGGCATCGCGGGTGAACGGCAGGTCGCCCAGGCCTTCGAACTCGGCCGCGGTCGGCTCGGCCGGCGGCGTCAGCACCAGGGCGCGCTGGCCATGGGCCTGGAAGAGCACCGGGGCGCCGTGGTGGACCTGCTGCTCGATGGCCAGAGTGGCTTTCATGAGGGCCTGCGGCCGCGCCTGCATGGCCTCGTACGACGGCAGCTCGACGGCGCCGGCTGGCGGCGTGCCGATCCAGGCCGATCCCGGCAGGCCGGCGAGGGCCTCACCGCGTTCCAGGCGCCGGGCCGCCTCGACGATGCCGGTCTCGGCCATGCCGTAGAGGATGAGGTCGGCCTTGGCATCGAAGAGCAGGCTGCGCCGCAGCGCGTCGCTCCAGAAGTCGTAGTGCGCCGCCCGGCGCAGCGAGGCCTCGATGCCGCCGAGGATGATCGGCAGACCCGGGAAGGCCTGGCGGACCAGGTTGCTGTAGACGATGCAGGCGCGATTCGGCCGCCGCCCGGCCTGACCGCCAGGCGTGTAGGCATCCTCGGAGCGCTTCTTGCGGAAGGCGGTGTAGTGCGCCAGCATCGAGTCGAGGCAGCCGGCGGAGATGCCGCAGAAGAGCCGCGGGCGGCCGAGGCGGGCGATGTCGTCGGGGCTGTCCCAGCGCGGCTGCGCCACGATGCCGACGCGGTAGCCCGCCGCCTCCAGAACCCGACCGAGGAGCGGCACGCCGAAGGACGGGTGGTCGGCATAGGCGTCGCCGCTGATCAGGAGCACGTCAATCTCATCCCAGCCCCGGGCCGCCAGGTCGGCGCGGTTCACCGGCAGGAAACGCCGGCGATCCGGCGCCGCCGGCCGAGGCGGGGCCGGCCGGGGCGGAGCCCTGGGCGGGCGGCGGGGTGGGGGCGGCGGTGATCGCATGGCTCAGACTCTAGTACCTCGCCAGGGCCGACGCAACGGCGCCGCTGCGGCTTTGCGAGGCCGCAGCGGCGCCGTGGGTCAAACGGGGATGCCAGCGTCGGCCGGGCAGAGACCGCCCGGCCGCGCTGCGGAGCGCCCTACTCGTCGGCGCGCTTGGTGTACCCGGTGTGGAGCAGCTCGTGGGCCAGGTGACTGCCCGGCTCGCCGAGGAACTCCTTGTAGAGCTTCTGGATGGACGGGTTCTGGTGCGACTTGCGCAGCGGCAGGCCGACGTCGGCCTTATAGATCGCCTTCATACGCTTCTCGAGGATGCGCGTGTCGCCGCCGATGAAGGGCTGGCCGCCGCCGTTGATGCAGCCGCCCGGGCAGGCCATGATCTCGATGATGTGGTAGGACGAGGTCCCGGCCCGGATCGACTCCAGGAGCTTGCGGGCGTTGCCCAGGCCGCTGGAGACTGCCGCCCGGACCTCGAGGTCGCCGATCTTCACGGTCGCCTCTTTGATCCCCTGCATGCCGCGCACAGCCTTGAAGTCGATCTTGGCGAGGTCCTGGCCCGTAAGCCAGTCGGCGGCCGTCCGCAGGGCCGCCTCGAGCACGCCGCCACTGGCGCCGAAGATGACGCCGGCGCCGGTGGATTCGCCGAGCGGGTCGTCGTACTGGCCCTCTTCGAGCTGGTCGAAGACAATGCCGGCCTCCTCGAGCATGTAGACCAGCTCGCGGGTGCTGAGCACGATATCGACATCGCGGTAGCCGTCGCGGCCGAATTCCTCGCGGGCGGCCTCGTACTTCTTGCTCAGGCAGGGCATGATCGAGACCACCACCAGGTCCTTCGGGTCCACGCCGATCTTCTTGGCGTAGTAGGTCTTGGCGATGGCGCCGAACATCTGCTGCGGGCTCTTGGCGCTCGACGGGATGTTGATCAGGTCCGGGAACTGGTGTTCGAAGAACTTCACCCAGGCCGGGCAGCAGCTCGTCAGAATCGGCAGGTTCCCGCCGGACTTGACGCGCTCGATGAACTCCGTGGTCTCTTCCATGATCGTCAGGTCGGCCGCGAAGTCGGTGTCGAACACCGCCTTGAAACCGAGGCGGCGCAGGGCCGTGATCATCTTGCCGGTGCTGATCGTGCCGGGCTCCATGCCGAAGCCCTCGCCGAGGGCGACGCGCACGGCCGGCGCGGTCTGCACGATGACCGTCTTCTTCGGGTCGTTGAGGACGCCCCAGACCTCATCGACGCCGATGCAGGTGGTCAGGGCGCCGACCGGGCAGGCCTGGACGCACTGGCCGCAGAACACGCAGATCGTCTCCGAGAGCGGCTTCTCGAAGGTCGGTGCCACGACCACCTCGAAGCCGCGGCCGACGCCGGAGAGCACGCCGACGGTCTGCATATCGTTGCAGGCGGTCTCGCAGCGGCGGCACATGATGCACTTGTCGAGGTTGCGCACGATGCTGCGGCTCGAGACGTCCATCGGGTAGCTGGACATCTCGCCCTCGTAGGCGATCTTCGTCATCTTCAGATCACCGGCGAGGGCCTGCAGTTCGCAGTTGCCGTTGACCGGGCAGGTCAGGCAGTCCTTGGGGTGATCGGAGAGGATGAGGTCGACCACCGTGCGCCGGGCGTTGATGGCCCGGATGCTGTTGGTATTGACCACCATGCCCTCGGCCACCGGCGTGCAACAGGCCGGCGCCAGGTTGCGCCGACCCTCGACCTCGACCACGCAGACGCGGCAGGAGCCCATGCGGTGCTCCATCGAGAAGCAGTCCAGCTCGAAGTGGCACAGACTCGGGATCTTGATGCCGAGCTTCGCGGCCGCGTGGAGGAGGGTGGTGTTCTCCTCGACCGTCACCGGCATTCCGTTTATTGTGAGAGTGACCATCGTATACGCCTCAGTGGGTTAGCCCTGGTTCTCCGAATCGTCGCCCTGCTCCGCGCCTCAGCGCTTCTCGATCGCGTGGAATTTGCAGGTGTCGTAGCAGACGCCGCACTTGATGCACTTGTCCTGATCGATGACGTGCTGCTGTTTGCGGTCGCCGCTGATGCAGCCCACCGGGCAATTGCGGGCGCAGAGGGTGCAGCCCACGCACTTGTCGGTGATGGTGAAGGTGATCAGGCGCGAGCAGACCCCGGCCGGACAGCGCTTCTCGTCGACATGCGCGGCGTACTCCTCCGGGAACTGGTTCATCGTGCTGAGCACCGGGTTCGGCGAGGTCTGCCCCAGGCCGCAGAGGGCCGTGTCCTTGATGGTGTGGGCCAGGGTGCGCAGCTTGACCAGGGTCTCGGGCGTGGCCTTGCCATGGCAGATCGCCGTGAGCATCTCGTGCAGGCGCTTGTTGCCGACACGGCACGGCGTGCACTTGCCGCAGGACTCGTCCAGGGTGAACTCGAGGAAGAACTTGGCCACGTTGACCATGCAGTCGTCCTCGTCCATGACGATCATGCCGCCGGAGCCCATCATCGAGCCCAGCCCGATCAGCGTCTCGTAGTCGATCGGCGTGTCCAGCTTGTTCGAGCGGATGCAGCCGCCCGAGGGACCGCCGGTCTGCACCGCCTTGAACGCCTTGCCGTCACGGCAGCCGCCGC
>JAGVUW010000468.1 GCA_019136035.1 Verrucomicrobiota bacterium
GGTCGGCCGCTGGACGATGAGCTACGAGGCGGCGGCGGCGACGGGCAAGCCGATGCTGGTGCTGTTCTCGGGGCTGCGCTGGTGCCCGCACTGCATCCTGGCCGACGCGGTGACCTTCTCCGACCCGGCGTTCGCGGCCTACGTCGCCGCCAACGACCTGGTGCTGGTGGTGATGGATAACGCCCGCCGTAACACGGCGCCGGCCTATCCGACCGAGCCCGGGCTGGGGCCGACTCTCCTGCGCGAGGCCGTCTACCTCGCGGCGCATGGCCTGAGCCGCGCCGATGGCGAGGCCAAGCTCGAGGCCAACCTGGCTTTCCAGCAGAGCCTGGCGCTGCCGGGCAGCACGCGCATCGGCTACCCCACCCTGCTCTACCTGCGGCCGACGCCGGGCAAGGCCGCGCCCGCGGTGGTGGGCCGCGTTGACTACACCACCCTGGAGACCGACCTGACGGCGGTCCTGCAGCAGCTCGACGACCTCCGCGGCATGGCCTCGGACCCGGCCGAGGAGAATGACAACCTCGCCAGCTCGACGACCGCTGCACTGCCCACACCCGCCGCCGACGGCGTCGCCGTGGAGACTGCCGGCAGCATCGGCGGCATCGACACCACCGACTGGCGGGTCTTCACTCCGGCAGCCAACACCGCCTGGAGCTTCCAGGTCGCCGCCGCGGCCGGATCCGTCAAGAACGGCCTTGCGGCGCGCCTGACGGTCGGCGTCTACGACAGCTCGGGGGCGGGCACAGCGCCGGGTCAGAAGCTGGCCGAGGCCAGCGGCGCGGCCGCGGCGGGTGTTGCTCTGGACTTCCGGCCGCCGTCGTACGGGGTGCCGTACCGCCTCTGCGTGCGGATCGCGGATCAGCCGGCCTTGGTCGACTACACCATCGCCGCCAGCGCCACGCCGCTGTCGTACGAAGCGCAGTTCGAGGCGGCCGCCTTCGACGCCGCCCAGCAACAGCCCCAGGCCGCACTGCGGGTACGCCTGGACACAGTCATCCCCAACGGCCAGCCGGTCGAGTTGCGCTACTGGACTGAGGACGGCACCGCCCTGGCCGGTCGCGAGTACACCGGCGTCGCCGACGGCGCCCTGACGTGGACGGCCGCCGAGACCGCCACGACGCCGGTCAAGACTCTGCACATCCCCCTGACGGCCGCCGGCCTGGCGCCGTGGGAGGGCAGCCGCGACTTCGTGGTGCACCTCGCGGCCGTGCAGAATGCCAAGGTGATCGGCACGGCCGCGGCCACGGTGCGGCTCTTCTGCATCCCGACCTTCGTCGATGGCCCGGCCCTGGTCCGCACCCTGAGCACCGGTGCCGGCGCCGAGGTGCGACTGGGCATCGCCAACGGCCTGGGAGGCAACCTCGGCGTGCTGATGGTCTCCGGGGCGCTGCCGCGCGGTATGGCGGCGCGGCTTCAGGGCGGCGAGCTGGTCCTGAGCGGCCGGCCGACCCGCACCGGCACCAGCACTGCCGTGTTCGAGGTCCGCACGACCGTCGGCGCAGTCACGACCGTCGGCGGTCGTGTGGCCGTGACCCTGGTCGTGCAGCCGGTCGCCGAGGTCAACCCCGCGGCGGTGGGGAGCTTCGTCGGTACGGTCTTCAGCGCCGGCCTGCCCGAGGTCCGCGGCAGCGTGACCTTGAGTGCTTCGGCGAATGGCCGGGTGCAGGCGAAGGTCGCGATGCTGGACCGCACCTACGCCCTGACGGCGACCTCCTGGACGGCCCTGGCGGCGGACGGCTCGACCTTCGTCGCCGACCTGGTTGACGCCCGTCGCGGCGTCACGCTCAGTCTGGCGGTGGAGGCAAGCGGCGCCGGCGGCGGCGTGTTCACGCTCGGCGGCGAGGCCATGGACGTGGTCATTGACCGCGTCGCCTGGCATCGTGTCACAAATCCGGCGCTGGAGTACGCCGGCTACTACACCGTCTCGCTGCCGGTGAGCCACGACGTCAAGGCGACCGGCGGCAGCCTGGGCTATGTGCCCTTCGGCGGCGGCTACCTGGCCATCACCATTGCGGCCGACGGCCGTGTCACCTACAGCGGCAAGATGGCGGATGGCACCCGTGTCAGCGGCACGACGGCGATCATCGAGTCGATGAACGGCCTCGGCTACCCGAGCGGCCATGTGACCATCTTCGCGCCGCTGTATCGTCGCGGCGGCTACCTCTCCGGGCGTCTCGACATCACTCCCCTGAGCCGGCGGGTGGCGGAGGCCGCCTGCGTCTCGGCCTGCGCGCCGGCGGCGTATTTCGAGTGGTCCTATCCGGGGCTGCAGCCCCAGCGCGGCCAAACGGCCGACGCCTTCACCGTCACGGTGGAGCCCTGCGGCATGGCCTACCCGAAGTACACGACGCTGGAGGCCCACGGCATCCCCGCGGCGGAGCTGCGCACGGCCGAAGCCCCG
>JAGVUW010000127.1 GCA_019136035.1 Verrucomicrobiota bacterium
CGGCTGGAAGGAGTACGAGCTGGAGGTCATGCGCGACACCAAGGACAACGTGGTGATCGTCTGCTCGATCGAGAACATCGACCCGATGGGCGTCCACACCGGCGACTCGGTGACGGTGGCGCCGGCGCAGACCCTGACCGACCGCGAGTACCAGCTCCTCCGCGATGCCTCCATCGCGGTGATGCGCAAGATCGGCGTCGACACCGGCGGCTCGAATGTGCAGTTCGCGGTCAACCCCGACACCGGCCGTCTGGTGATCATCGAGATGAACCCCCGCGTCAGCCGCTCCTCGGCCCTGGCCTCGAAGGCCACCGGCTTCCCGATTGCCAAGTTCGCCGCCAAACTCGCCGTCGGCTACACCCTCGACGAGATCCACAACGACATCACCCGCGAGACCCCGGCCTGCTTCGAGCCCAGCATCGATTACGTGGTCACCAAGGCGCCGCGCTTCACCTTCGAGAAGTTCCCGGGCGCCGATACCACCCTGACCACGCAGATGAAGAGCGTCGGCGAGGCCATGGCCATCGGCAAGTCGTTCAAGCAGTCCTTCCAGAAGGCGATGCGCTCGCTCGAGATCGGCCGGGCCGGCTTCGGCGCCGACGGCCGCGATGCCGCCTTCCAGGCCCTCGCCGATGCCGAACTCAGGACCGAGCTGAGCCGCCCGAATGCCATGCGCATGTTCCAGATCCACGAGGCCTTCCGGCGCGGCTGGGACCTCGAGACCGTGCGGCAGCTCACCCGCATCGAGCCGTGGTTCCTCGACCAGATGCAGGAACTCGCCGCCTACGAAGACGAGATCCGCACCGCCGGCAGCCTCGACGGCCTCCGCCGTGACCCGGCCCTCCTGCGCCAGGCCAAGGAGTTCGGCTACTCCGACCGCCAGATCGCCTGGCTGCTCAAGGGCACCGAGGACAAGGTGCGCGCCCTGCGCCATGACCTCGGACTGGTCCCCACCTACAGCCTCGTCGATACCTGCGCTGCCGAGTTCGAGGCCTACACGCCCTACTACTACTCGACCTACGGCGACCGCGACGAGTGCCGGCCCTCCGACCGCCGCAAGATCATGATCCTCGGCGGCGGGCCCAACCGCATCGGCCAGGGCATCGAGTTCGACTACTGCTGCGTCCATGCCTCCTTCGCCCTGCGCGCGGCCGGCTTCGAGACCATCATGGTCAACTCCAACCCGGAGACCGTCTCCACCGACTACGACACCAGCGACCGGCTCTACTTCGAGCCCCTGACCCTCGAGGACGTCCTGCATATCTACGAACGCGAGCGCTGCTGGGGCGTCATCGTGCAGTTCGGCGGTCAGACGCCGCTGAATCTGGCCCAGGCCCTGCAGGCCAACGGCGTCCGCATCATCGGCACCTCGCCCAAGGACATCGAGGCCGCCGAAGACCGCGAGTTCTTCCGGCAGCTCATCGAACGGCTCGGCATCCGGCAGCCCGACAGCGGCACCGCCACCACCCTCGACCAGGCCGCCGCCATCGCCCGGCGCATCGGCTACCCGGTCCTGGTGCGGCCGTCGTTCGTCCTCGGCGGCCGCGCCATGGCCATCGTCTACGACGAGGGGAGCCTGGCCCGCTTCATGGCCGAGGCCGTCAAGGCCAGCGAGGAACGCCCCGTGCTCATCGACAAGTTCCTCGAGGATGCCATCGAAGTCGACGTCGACTGCGTCGCCGATGGCCAGACCGCCGTCATCGGCGCCATCATGGAACACGTCGAAATGGCCGGCGTGCACTCCGGCGACAGCGCCTGCATGATCCCCAGCCTCAGCCTCAGCGAGAAGGTCCTCGCCGACCTGCACCGCCACACCTACGACCTGGCCCGCGAGCTCCACGTCTGCGGCCTGATGAACGTCCAGTACGCGGTCAAGGACGAGACGGTCTACATCCTCGAGGTCAACCCCCGCGCCTCACGCACGGTGCCCTTCGTCAGCAAGGCGATCGGCGTGCCCCTCGCCAAGATCGCGGCACTGGCCATGGCCGGCTTCTCGCTGCGCGACCTCGGCTTCACCCGCGAGATCCGGCCGCGCCATGTCGCGGTCAAGGAGGCCGTGCTGCCCTTCACGCGCTTCCTCGGCGCCGACATCCTGCTCTCGCCCGAGATGAAGTCCACCGGCGAGGTCATGGGCATCGACATGGACGCCGGTATCGCCTACCACAAGAGCCAGGAGGCCGCCGGGAATCCGCTCCCGGAGTCCGGCAATATCCTCCTCAGCGTCTGCAAGCGCGACCAGGACGCCGTCGTGCCCTTGGCGCGCACCCTCGCCAGTCTTGGCTACACCCTCTACGCCACCGACGGCACCGCCACCGTCCTGCGCCAGAATGGCATCAAGGCCCGGGCCGTCTTCAAGATCTCCCAGGGCCGGCCCAATGCCCTCGACATGATCGCCGACATTATCAACACCCCGACCGGCGCGGCGCCCCAGCAGGACGAGGTGCGCATGCGCATCGACGCGGTGATGAAGGGCGTACCGGTCACGACCACGCTGAATGGCCTCAGCGCCGCTGTCCAAGGCCTCCAGGCCCGGCAGCGCCTGCGCGATATGACCGTCTGCAGCCTGCAGGAGTACGGCCGACACACGCCCTACGAACTGGATATCACCGGCCTGACCACCCGGCCCGGCTGAGGCCGCGCCGCCTCACGGCCGCTCACCCGCCTATGCAAGCACGACACTCAACCCAATCGGGACAGCCGACGGCACCGCTCGCGGCAACCGCCGGCGCCGCCGACAGCGGCAACACTACCATGACGACCCAGACTGCAAAGGCACCCGCGATCGCACCCCGGTGGAACTGGAAGGCCCAGCGCGACCGCGATGGCTTCCTCGCCTTCGAAGACGGCACGGTCCTGCGCGGCGTGCCGGTCGGCGCCCCCGTCGATCAGGTCGGCGAGGTGGTCTTCAATACCGGCATGAGCGGCTATCAGGAGATCATCACCGACCCGTCCTATGCCGGTCAGATCGTCACCATGACCTACACCGAGATCGGCAACACCGGCGTCAATCCCGAGGACATCGAGTCGCGCGGGCTCTTCCTCAACGGCCTGATCGTCCACGAGATGCCCGAGCCGCGCAACTGGCGCAGCACCCTGAGCCTCTCGGAGTACCTTCGTCAGGCCGGCGTGCCGGCCCTGGCCGGCATCGATACGCGCAGCCTCACCGTCAAGCTGCGCACCCAGGGCACCCTCAAGGCCTGCCTCGGCGCCAGCGGCCGGCTTACCCCCGAGCAGGGCGTCGAGCGCGCCCGCGCCTGGGAAGGCCTCGATGGACAGGACTACGCCGCCCGCGTCTCCTGCACCGCGCCGTGGCCGTTCGACCCCGAGGGCCGCATGGCCACGTCCTTCGGCCTGCCCGGCCCCCTGCCGCCCGCCGACCTCCATATCGTCTGCTTCGACTTCGGCGTCAAGTACAACATCCTCCGGCAGCTCCGCCGCCAGGGCATGCGCGTCACCGTGGTGCCGGCGCAGACCACCGCCGAGGCCGTCCTGGCTCTGCGCCCCGATGGCGTCTTCCTCTCCAACGGCCCGGCTGAC
>JAGVUW010000583.1 GCA_019136035.1 Verrucomicrobiota bacterium
GCAGCAGGCCTTCACCACACTCCCGCAGCCCCGAAGCTCCACGCAGGCTCTGCTCTCGGCCGCCGGCATCGACCTGCCTGCCCTGCTGCCGTCGCTCGAGCGGACCGCGCCGGGGCCCGACACGCGCAGGAAACTGCCCGCACAGCGCCGGACTCGCCGCAAGCGGCAGGCCCCTGTAGACACCAACGGGAGATCGACGGCAGAGCCGTAAGTCTCCCGTATATCGGAGCTTCCGTCACTGGCAGGTAACGGCCAGTGGAGGAAGATCCGTCAGACGCACCGACGCACGGGCGTACTCGCCCTCTTCCCTTCCCCTTGGCGATCTTGGCGGCTTGGCGAGAGACAACATCCCCGCCCCTCCGACTCCGCGGCGCCAGTCAGGGCACCGGCCAGAGGAAGCGGCCGTGCTCGCGGTGGTGCAGGGCCTGCTGCACCGACTGCGCGGCCTTGCGTTCGACGCTCTCGTGGGTGTTGAAGGCGTTGTGCGGAGTGCAGAGGACGTCCTCGCGGCGCGCCAGGGCCATGACCGCGCGGCACGCCGTCGGTGCGGCCGCCTCGCCTCGGCGCAGGGCCACCGCCAGGGCCGGCTCCTGGTCGTAGACATCCAGGCCGACGCCCGCCAGGCGTCCGGCCTCCAAGGCCGACAGGAGCGCCGGCGCGGAGACCAGCTCGCCGCGGGCGACGTTGACCAGGACCGCGCCGGGACGGAGCTGACCCAGGCGCTCGGCGTTGAAGAAGCCGCGGCTGTCGGAGGTCAGATTCATGCACACCACCACGACCTCGGCACGCGCGGCGGCCTCGTCGTAGGCGACGTACTCGACGTCGGGCCAGCGCTGCACCGGATCCACACCCAGAACCGTCATCCCCAGGCCGCGGCCGATGTCGACCACCTCGTGGCCGATGTTCCCGACACCCGCCACCACCAGGGTCCGGCCACGGCACTCACGGCCGGTGATGCCATCGCGTTCGAAGGCCCCGAACTGCCGCACCTGCCGCGGCAGGCGCCGCAGGAGCGCCATCCAGAGCAGGAGGGCCTGCTCGGCGACGGCGCGGTGGCAGTACAGCGGGAGGTACCCGAGGTCCGGCCCCGGCGGCGCCACCTGAGCGCGGTACGCCAGGAGGTGGTCGTAGCCGGTGCTGCGGCTGAGGATGCCCCGCAGCCGGCCGCTCCAGCCCGCCGGCACCAGCGACTGCGTCCGGATGCTGATCAGCGGCGCCGGCGGCACCCGGTCGCCGCTCTCCTGCACGGTGCCCTTCTCAAAGCGCGCCGGCAATCCCGCGGGCAGGTGCCGCCGCAGGGCCTCGGCCTCTTCGTCGAAGGCCTCATAGAAGACGATCTCGGGGGGCGTCGGGGTGGTCATGTCGGGTCCGTTGGCTGTCGCTGGTGAGGGTTCGGTACCTTACAGCGCGGCCGCCGGCGCGAGCAAGTCGGCGCGCGGCGGGCACGTACTAACCTGGATTATTCGCGAAGCGCGGATGCTTCGCTCACAATCCACTTGCGCCGCACCTCGTTGCGGCGCAAGTTCCGACGCGCGTCGCGGTGCGCCGCTTGCTCAAGGTTAGCCCTGAGCAAGAGGTCGCAAGTACCTCGCGTCGAAGCCCGAAGGGTGACCCGTTCGCGGGCCGCCTCGCGGCGCGTGAATAGGTCAGGCTAATCGTCCCGGAGTTGTCTGGACCGCAGCACACGACCGGTGACCTCGGCAACCGTCCCGATTGCGGTGCGACGGATGTCAGCCGTCCGCCGAGGCGCGGTCTCCAGGCCAGCGTCGGTGCCTGTCCGAGTCATCGACGAGGCGTTTCGCAGGAAGAGGGAATTGGACCACGAAAAGCACGAAAGGCACGAACTGGAGGACATTCGGAGAGGTGAGAGCGGCAACACAGTCCGCCAGGCGCCCGTCGCCGTTCGCGTGTCGGGCCTCTCTTGCCCGATCCAATCCAATCCGGTCCTGTCCTGTTCGTGTCTTTCGTGCTTTTCGTGGTTAAAGATCGGCTCCGGATTGTCTGGACCGTCTCACCCGGCGGGTCACATCCGCAACCGTCCAGACTGTAGCGCGACGATTAGTACGTGTTGCGTCCGCGGCGCGGCTGTAGGGCTCGGCGCGGGCCAAACCTGGAGGCTCTCTCATGACCGGTTCGCATGAGCACGCCGGACTGCCGGCGCCGTTGCGCGGCGTCGCCGCGGCCATCGCCGACGACATCGTCGGCTACCTGCAGCGCTGCCAGGATCTGCGCGCCGGCGAGTACTACGGGTCGTTCTGGAGTGAGAAGGCCTATCACGGGCCGCTGCTGGACTACCACGCCGGCGGCAGCCACCACCACCGCAGTGCCGGCAGTGCCGGCCTCGGGCTGTGGCTGGCCGGGCGGGGCCGCGACGACGAGGCGTTTCGCAGG
>JAGVUW010000798.1 GCA_019136035.1 Verrucomicrobiota bacterium
GCGGGCGGTGGCGCCATGCGGCTCGTTGAGCAGGCGGTCGAGCCCGGACATCGCCAGATGCACCACGAAGAACCCGGCGAAGGCGACCAACTTGGCGCTGCAGCGGAAGGCGCCCCAGCCGGGCAGGGCGTGGTAGAGCAGACCGAACAGCGGCGTGTAGGCGCCGCAGGCCAGGAGGGTCAGCAGCACGACGGCGAGGCCATCGGCGCGGGCCTGCGACCGCCGTGGCGACGACAGCAGCGACCAGGCCGCCAGCGGCAACGCCGCACTGCCAACAAAGGCGCACATCTCCCAGAGGTACCAGCGGCCCCAGTACGGCGCCAGGGCCATGTCGCCAAAGACAAACGGTACCAGCCAGGTCAGGACGTTCTCCGGCGGGAAGGAGAAGAACCCGGCGATGGCGCTGGGGAGCCTTCCGGCGCGGAGGTTCTCCGCGCTGGCCAGCAGGCCGGGCAGGAGCTGCACGGCGGCCAGGAGGGCCCCGGCGGCATAGACGACCGCCATCGCCGCAGCCAGCCGCAGGGCCTGGCGGGCGCGCGGGTGCGCTGTGGGGGCTCCGAGGGCGAGGCGGAGGGCCAGGCAGAGTCCGGCGCAGAGGGCCGTGTAGTAGACGTACTGTGGGTGGCCCGCCAGGATCTGCATGGCCACCGCCGCGGCGCCGGCCATGCACCAATATAGATGACGCGCGCGCGAAACATCGGCCCGCGATGCGGCGCCCCAGGCGCCTTCGATGCAGAGGAACACCGCCGGTGACCAGGCCAGCGAGGCCAGGTTCGTCAGGTGCCCGGCGTAGATATGCGGGACGGCGCCGCCGCCGAAGGCCACCGCCAGGCCGCCGCAGAGACAGGCCGCCGGGCTGCGCCCGCGGTGCCACAGCCAGGCGGCCATGCCGAGGCCGAGGATGGTCAGGTTCAGAACGACCTCCACCGTGATGGCGGTGGCGACCGGCAGGACGAGGTGGACCCAGTTCACCGGGTAGAGCAGGGCCGACTGGAAGCCGGCGAAGTAGGGCGTGCCGCAGTAGATGTAGGGATTCCACAGGGGCAGCCGTCCCTGGGCCAGTTCGCCGAAGCCGAAGACACGCCACGAGAGGAACTGCCGGGCGGTGTCGGTGCCGAGGTCGGAGAGGATGCGCTCGCCCGGTGCGGCCAGGACGCTCCCGAAGACCGCGATGACGATCACAGGGATTGCCGCCGCCGCGAGGGCATACAGGCGCCCCGGGGCGTCGGGCTGGAACACCCCGGCCCATTGCGGTGGCGTCGTCGGTGCGGTGGTGTCTGCGGCGTTCATGGCGCTGTTCGCGTCCCGCTGCCCCGGCGGTGTCTCTCCTGTGGCCTGACCACGTCACGCGCCGCCTGGCGGCCTGCAGAAACATAACCGGCACCGCCCGCACTCGCGAGTCGGTGCGGCGCGCAGGCAGGGCTGATCGAGAGTCTGGTTCTGGCACCCTCTCAGGGTTCGTGGTTTCGCGTTCCCGGGGGTCGTGCTCTCGCGTGAACCCCGGCTGCGATGTGGCATCCAAATCGAAATCGTGATAGCTACCGAAATCGAGGAAACGCCGAAGTCGATTCCGATCCCGATAGCGATCGCGATTTGGATGAAAGCAAGCACCAACCAGCGGCGGTCGGCGGCTGAGTACGGCGCCGCCGCCGGAACCGGACTTTCAGACAGTCCTGGCGTGCAGGGGTTGCGAGTGCCGGGCGGCGGGTGATATTGGAGGACGTGCCACGGCTCCCCGGTGCGGCGCAGCCGGTCGCCGGCTGCGTGCGCGCCGCGTCGTGCCGTGCGTCGACCGTTGCGCCGCAGGGCCGTGCGTTGCACTGTGGATGACGAGCGAAGCGGCCGTGCTGCGCGGGTGACCCGGATGAGCGGCCGTCCGGACGCGGCCGCGCAGGCCCGGGAAAGGATGCCGATGGAGACGCCGTCGCTGGACCTCAGTGCGCTGGTCCGCAGTGACCTCGACCGACTGGTCGCGGTCGAGCCCGGGCGCCACGGCGCGGCGATGCTGTACCGGCGTCCGACCGCGGGCGCGGTGGAGCCGCGCGAGGTGGCCTTCACGCCCTGGCTGCTGGTCAGCGGCGAGGCCCTGGCCGACGCCTTGCCGGGTGTGATCGAGCGCCGGGTCCTGAGCGGCGGTGGCGTGCACCGTGTACGCGTCCACTTCGCCGACCTGACGGCCCACGCCGAGGCGGTGGCAGCGCTGAAGACCCTGACCGGCGCCAACCCCTCCAGTCCGCAGGCGCCCTACCGCCTCTTCAGCGACGTCACGCAGCAGATCCTGACCACGCTGCCGGCCAGGCTCTTCCGCAACCTCGCCTTTGCGGATCTGCGGCGGCTGCAGCTCGACATCGAGACGCTGACCACGCCGGGCTTCGATTTCCCGAATGCCGAGCGCGAGGACGACGCCATCATCATGATCGCCCTGCGCGACAGCACCGGCTGGGAGCACCTCCTCAGCGGCCCCGAAGTGAGCGAGAAGGAGATGCTCCGCGAGGTGGTGCGAATCCTGCGCGAGCGCGACCCGGATGTCCTCGAGGGGCACAACCTCTTCGGCTTCGACCTGCCCTACATCGAAGCGCGCGCGCGCCGTCACGGCGTGCGCCTCGCCCTCGGGCGCGATGGCAGCCGTGTGACGGCGCGCAGCAGCCGCTTCAGCGCCGGCGAGCGCACCAGCACCTACCGCCGCTATGAGATCTACGGCCGCCACATCATCGACACCCTGCACCTGGTGCAGCTCTACGACGTCAGCCACCGCGATATGGACAGCTATGGCCTCAAGGCCAGCGCGCGCTACTTCGGCGTGGCCGCCCCGGAGCGGACCTACGTCGAGGGCTCGCGCATCAGCGAGGTCTACCGCACCGACCCGGTCCGCCTGCGGGCCTATGCCATGGACGACGTCCGCGAGACCGAGGCCCTCAGCCGCATCCTCCTGCCGAGCCATTTCTACCAGGCCCAGCTCGTGCCCTTCTCACTGCAGAACTGTGTCACCCGCGGTCAGGCCACCCGCATCGACGCCCTGCTCTGTGGCGAGTACATGGTCGCCAACGCCAGCCTGCCAACGCCGCAGGCCCCGCGCGACTTCCAGGGCGCCCTCACCGAGGCCCTCCGCAGCGGCGTCTTCCGCAATGTCTGGCACGCCGACGTGCGCAGCCTCTACCCGTCGATCATCATCAGCCGCGAGCTGACCCCGCGCGTTGACGACCAGGGCGCCTACCTGAGGCTCCTGCGCGAGTTGCGGCGCTTCCGCCTGGAAGCCAAGGATGCCGCCCGGCGGGCCCCGGCCGACCAGCGCGAGCACTTCGAGGCCCTGCAGAGCAGCTTCAAGGTCCTGATCAACTCCTTCTACGGCTATGCCGGCTTCGCCCAGGGCACCTTCAACGACTACGACCTGGCCGAGGCGGTCACCGCCGCCGGGCGGGAGATCCTGAAGACCATGCTGGACTTCCTCGAAGCCCAGCAGGCCACCGTCATCGAGATGGATACCGACGGCATCTACTTCGTGCCGCCGGCCGGGGTCGACGACACCGGGGCCCTGGCCGCCCGCCTGCAGGCGGCCCTGCCGGCGGGCATTGACATCGACCTCGATGCCACCTACGCCGCCATGCTCGGCTACAAGGCTAAGAATTACGCCCTGCTCGGCCACGACGGCACCATCTCGCTGACGGGCGCCGCCCTCAAGAGCCGTGGCCTGGAGCCCTTCCAGCGGCGCTACATCCGCGAGCTGGTGACCCTGCTCCTGCAGGGCCGCGGCGGTGAGGCCGAGGGCCTGCGCCAGCGCTACTGCCAGGACCTGGAGAGCCACGCCCTGCCGCTGGCGGACCTGGCTAAGCGCGAGATCCTCTCGACGCCGCCGCGGGTCTACGCCGAGGCCCTGTCCCAGGGCGCCGGCCGGCGCAGCGCCGCCTACGAACTGGCCCTCGCCTCGAGCCGCGAGTACCGCCAGGGCGACACAGTGGTGTTCTACGTCACCGGCACGAAGAAGAACGTCGCCGTTACCGACGCCGCGAAACTCCTGGCTGACGCGGTGCCGGGTGTCCGCGACGAGAACGTCCCCTACTACCTGGACAAGCTCGAGAGCCTGCACGCCAAGTTCGCCGAGTTCTTCTCGGCCTGACCGTGGGGATCCCCGCCATGCCCATCTACGAATACCTCTGCCCGGCCTGCAACTGCGTCTACAGCTTCCTCGTCAAGACTGTCGGGGCACCGCGCGAGCCGGTCTGCCCGAAGTGCGGCGGGCATAACCTGCGTCGCCGCCTCAGCCGCTTCGCCGTCACCGGCGTCGGGCGCAAGTCGCGCCAGGCGGCGGCCGGCGCCGACGATGCCGACACGGCCGCGCCCGGCGGCGCCCCGACCAGCCCCGACCCCCTCGACGACCCCCGCGTCGAGGCCGAGATGATGAAACTGATGAGCGACGCCGATGGCATCGACGAGAAGGACCCGCGACAGCTCGGGCGCCTGATGCGGCGCATGACCGAGATCAGCGGCGAGAAGGTCGAGCCCGAGATGGAGGAGGCCATGCGGCGCCTTGAGGCCGGCGAGGACCCCGAGAAGATCGAGGCGGACCTCGGCGATGTCCTCGGCGGCCCGGATGAGGACGGCGGCGGTCGCGGCGCCCCGACTCACGACAGCGGCCTCTACGACCTCTGAGGTGAGCGCCCGGGGCGGCCGCCACGGTGGTCCGGTGGCAGCCCCGCATTTAACTCGTTGCCTTTGTTGCAGCAGCACTTGACCTGCAGTGGAAGGCATGTTAAGGTATCGGGTACGACTTGAGACCTACGGTCGAGCGGCCGGCCGCGCGCTGTGGGTTTCGGGATCGGGATCACCGACCGGTCAGCCTTGGCGATCCAGGTGCATGCGGCGTGATCCAATGTGCACGGCGGGTGGTTTCCGTCGGCCTGAGTGCCCGGTCCGCCAGTGCACAGGCAGTGGAAGAGAGAAAAGGCAAGCAGACAGTGCACCGTCGTATCTGACGACCTGTGGGCGGTCGTAGCGAGGCGGTCGGTCGGCAAGGGAGTGCATCAATGTCGAAGAGGTTGTACGTCGGTAACCTGGCCTACGGTGTCCGCGATGAGAACCTGCAGGAACTGTTCTCGCAGTTCGGCGCGGTTCGGTCGGCCCAGGTGATCTCGGACCGCGAGAGCGGGCGCTCGAAGGGCTTCGGGTTCGTCGAGATGGAGAATGACCAGGAAGCCCAGGCGGCCATCGATGCCCTGAACGGCAAGCCGCACGAGGGTCGTCCGCTGACCGTCAACGAGGCGCGTCCGCGCGAGGACCGTGGCGGCAGCAGCGGCGGCAGCCGCGGCGGTTTCGGCGGCGGCGGCCGTGGCCGCTACTGAGCTGCGCTGACTGACTGCGGTCGGCCGCAAGGCTGACGGCCGCGGTTGCAGAGCAACACCACAAGGAGAGATCCCGACGGGGTCTCTCCTTGTTCTTTTAAGCTGGGCGCACGCCGACGGCGAGGGGCAGGGGGCGAGGGCGGCGAACCACCGGGGCGCCGGGGACACTGGGGACCATGGACCGGGCACCAGGGACAGCGGGGACACTGCGGCCACCCCGCCGGGGCGGGGTGGCATGCAGCGCCCATGCCTCCCATGTCCCCCATGTCCCCCATGTCCCCTGAGTCTGCCGCCGGCTCCGGGGCGCAGGTCCGGCCCCGGGCGCGCCAGGGGGGGCCCGTTCCTGCAAGCTCCCCTGCCGGTGCGGTTCCCGCCTCTCCATCCGTTGGGTGCGGGGTTCAGGCGTTGGCGCGGCTGGTGAGTCGGTGTACTCTGTACCACTGGCAGTGTGGAGACAGGGCTGGCTCATGGTGCGTATTCTGGCATGTGCGGATGTTCATCTGGGGCGCCGTTCGGCGGGTCTTCCGGCCGATCTGGCGGCCAGTCTGACGCCGGCCGCGGCCTGGGAGCGCCTCGTGCAGCGGGCCGTGCGTGAGCGTGTCACGGCGCTGCTGGTCTGCGGCGACCTGGTGGATGAGTCCAACGCCTACTTCGAGGCCCTGGCGCCGCTGGAGCGTGCTGCCGAGGCGCTGGCCGAGGCCGGCACGGCGCTGGTGGTCATTGCCGGCAACCACGACTGGGATGTTCTCGAGCGTCTGGCGGCGAGCACCTCGTTGCCGATCCGGGTTCTGGGTCGTGGCGGCCGCTGGGGCCACCTCGATCTGGCGGGTTCGGCGGGCGAGCGCCTGCGGCTCTTCGGCTGGTCGTACCCGGAGCGCGCCGTGACGGCCTCGCCGCTGGCGGCCTTTCCGGTGCAGGATGTCCTTCCCGGCGCCGTCAACCTGGCCCTCCTCCACGCCGATCTCGAGGCGTGCGGCGGGCGCTACTGCCCGGTGTCGCGCGCCGCGCTGACGGCGTTGCCGGTCGACGGCTGGCTGCTCGGCCATCGCCATCTCCCGAGTGCGGCTCCGGCGCCGGGGGCGGGACCGTTCGTTCTGTACGCCGGGTCCCTGCAGGGGCTGGATACGGGCCCGGGTGAGCGCGGCAGCCACGGCGTCTGGTCTATCGAGGCCGGTCCCGGCGGGACTCGAGTGGACTGGCTGCCTCTGGCGGCGGTGCAGTACGACGACCTCGTCATCAGCCTGGACGGCGTCGCCGACAGCGGGGCCCTGCAGATCCACCTGGCCGAGGCCCTGCGGCGGCATCTGGCAGCGGCTCGGGCGGTGTCCCCCGGGCTGAGCTGCGCGGTGCTGCGGCTCTGTCTCCGCGGCCGGACGGCGCTGTCGCGAGCGGCGATCGCGGCGCAGCTCGAGGCCTTGCAGGAGTCCCCGGATGTGGGCGGTGCGGTGCGCTGTGGGGTGACGTCGTGGTCGGTGCGGACGCTGCCGCCGCTGGACATGGCGCTTCTGCGCCGGTCGCAGACGCCGCTCGGCGCGGCCTGTCGTCTCTGGGAGGACCTGGCCGGCGAGGGGCCCCTGGGCGCTTCGGCGCAGCGTGCTGTGGAGGCCCTGCAGGAACGCCTGGGGGCGTATGCTGCCCGGGCCTGCCCGGGCCTGGAGGCGTCGCCGCCGGCGCTGGCGGTGTGTCGTGACCTCCTCTCCGAGCGGACGGAACGGCTCATCGAGGCGCTCGTGGCGCAGAAGGAGCCGCGTCATGGCTGAGGGATCCCGAGCCCGGCCGGCGCTGCGCTTCGAGTCGCTCGAGGTGCGTCGTTTCCTCGGTCTGCAGCGCCCCGACCAGTCGCTCCACCTGGGTCCGGAGTGCTTCTCGCCGGGGGTGACCCTGGTGGCGGGTCCGAATGGCAGTGGCAAGACCACCGCCGGCCTGGCCCTGTCGGCGGTGCTCTGGCCGGCGGCCAGTGCGGAACCGCGCGGCGAGGTGGTGGCGAGTGTGTCTCTGGGAGGGCGTTCCTGGACCGCGGAGGTGTTCGGCCGCGAGGGCTTCTGGCGGTGTGACGGCCGTCGCAGCGACGGCCCGCCGCTTGTGCCGGGCCTGGAACCGGAGCGCTACCGCCTGGCGCTGCCGGAGCTCCTGCGCGCCGAGGACCGCGACCTGGCCGCCTGCATCTGCCGCGAACTGGGGGGCGGCTACAGCCTGGTCGAAGCGGCCCAGAGTCTGGGCTTCAGGGCCGCGCCGCCGTTGCCGCGGCAGGCGGTGCAGCGTCTGCGGCAGGCCCGCGAGGGGGTCGTCGAGGCGCGTCGCGAGCAGGCGGCCCTGCAGCAGCTCGCCGGCGGCCTGGACGGCCTGCGGCGCGAGGCCGAGGCGGCGCTCCAGGCGGCTCGAGAGCGGGAAGTCGTCGGGGCGCTGTTGGACTGGCGTCAGTCGGGTCGGGCCTTAGCGGCAGCGCGGCGACAGCTCGCGGGCTTCGATCCGCGTTGCGGCAGGCTGCGCGAGCAGGACTTCGAGCAGTGGCGCCTGCTCGGGCGCGAGTTGGGCCAGGCGGAGGCCGGCGTCGCGGCGGCAAGGCGGGCTCTCGAACAGGCCGAGGCCGGTCTGGCGGCGTGGCACGACCGGCCAGAGCCGCCCACGGCGGCGGCCCTGCGGCGAGCGCGGGTACTGCTGCAGGACCTGCAGAGCCTGGAGCGCGAAGGCCGTCAGGCCGAGTGCCACCTGGAGGGCTGTCGGGCTCGTGAAGCGGCCGCCCGCGGGGTCCTTGGTGAGCGTCTGGAGGCCGAGCACCTCGAGCGCCTGGGCCGTCTGCAGCCCGACGAGGGCCTTGCCGAGGCGGCGCGGTCGCACCTGGAGGCGTCGAGCCGGTCGGCGGTTCTCGAGCACGTCCGGAGTCTTCCGGTGGGTTGTGAGGCGACGCCGGACGAGGGGGCTCTGGCGGTCTGGCGGCGGGGCCTCGATGTGCTGGGCGCCTGGCTGGACGAGCCCGCCGTGGTGGTGCCGGTGTTGGGGGCGCGTCGTCGTGTCTGGCTCGTCTTCGGTCTGGTGGTGCTGGCGGGTCTGGCGGCGGCGTTGCCGGCGCTGTTCTGGCGCCGCTGGGTGCTGCTGGTGCCGGCGCTGTGCAGCCTCCTGGCCGGGTGGCTCCTGCGGCCGCGTCAGTCTGTCGTGGCGGCGTCACGCCGGCCGGCTCTCGAGGCGGCCCACGCCGGCCTGGGCCTGGAGGCGCCGGTCGCGTGGGATGCGCCCGGCGTGCTGGCGGCGAGTGCCGAGCTGTCGCGGCGCTGTGGCCTGGCGGAGGCCCGCCTGCGCCTGCATCGCGAGGTCCAGGCGGTGTGCCTTGTCCTCGAGCGCGACGCTGCCGAGCTCCAGCGCCATCACGAGGTCGTGCGTCGTGGCGTTGCCGACCGCCTCGGCGTCGCCTTCGGGGATGAGCCCCTGGCGGCCTGGCATCTGGTCAGCCGCATTGCCGCCTGGCAGGACGCCCGCGACGCCCGCACTCAGGCCGAGGCCGCCGCGGCGGCGCTGCGCCAGCGCCGCACGGACTGGGCCGGTCGGCTCGGCGCCGAGCTGGGCTTGGCGGTGGCGGCCGACGGCCTCGACAGCGCTGCCGCTGAGGCCGATCTGGCGGCCCTGGAGGCCGAAAGGCAGGCCTTGGACAGCGCCTGCCACGAGCGCGACCGTCAGGCGCAGGCCCTGATGCACGAGCGCCGGCGCGCGGAGGACCTCATGGCGCGCCGCGGCGCCTTCCTGAATGCCGTCGGGCTGCGTCCGGAGGAGCTCTCGCATGCCGATGATCTCCTGCGGCAGTGGCAGGACCAGTCGACTGGCTGTGCCGCGGCCCAGGCGGGTGTCGCCGCCGCGGCGGCGGCAGTCGGGCGCTGTCGTGACGCGGCCCGGCGTCTGGGGGCGCTGGACAGCCGCCTGCGCTGTATGCGCACCGGCGACCTGGCGCGGCGCCATGGCGAGCTGGAGCGGACGGCGTCGCGTCGCGAGGAGGTCCTGCGGTCCATCGAGAGCATCGAGACGCGGGTCCGCGAGGCCAAGGCCCGGCATGACCTCGAGGGTCGTCTGGCCGAGTGCGACGAGGCCCGCGCCGCCCTGGAGGCGCAGCGCTGGTCCGGCTGGCAGGCCCTGGCCGGCCAGGTCAGCGTCGAGGTGCTGACCGCGACCCTCGAGGACCACGCCTCGGGGGTGCTCCAGCGGGCCCAGGAGTCCTTTGCGGCGATCACGCGCGGGCGTTACCGCCTCCTGGCTGAGGCGGCCGACGGCGGCGCCGTGCTGCGGGCGCGCGACGGCGAGAGCGGCCGCCTTCACGACCTCGACGAGCTCTCGAGCGGCACGCGGCTGCAGCTCCTGCTCTCGGCGCGCCTGGCCTTCCTGGCCGAGCGCGAGGGCGAGGGGCCGATGTTGCCGCTGATCCTCGACGAGGTCCTGGGCAACAGCGACGACGAGCGTGCCGGGACGATCATCGACATCGTCATCGCGGCGGCGCGTCAAGGCCGCCAGGTCATCTGTTTCACGGCCCAGTCCGACGAGCTTGGCAAGTGGCAGGGCCGCCTGCAGGCCGCCGGGGTGCCCTGGGTGCTGCATTGGCTTTCCGCCGGCGTGGCAGCGCTGCCGGCGGCACCGGCGCCGGCGCCCGTCCCGTTGCCGGAGCCGGTGCCCGCGCCGCGGCCGGGGGAGGGCGCCGCCGATTACGCCCGGCGCCTGCGGGTGCCTCCTCTGGATCCCTTTGAGAGCCCCCTCGGGAGCGTCCATCTGGCCTGGATTGTCGACGACCCGGTCGCGCTGCACGCCCTTCTGGCGGCCGGC
Source organism: Verrucomicrobiota bacterium (assembly GCA_019136035.1). Classification (GTDB taxonomy): domain Bacteria; phylum Verrucomicrobiota; class Lentisphaeria; order Oligosphaerales; family JAFGRS01; genus JAGVUW01. Next base: position 10,137 of record JAGVUW010000798.1, read on the forward strand.
TATCGGACCTGGGGCGCCCTGTCGCTCCTCCTCGGTCTGGAGTCGGGTGCGTCTGCCCTGCGGGCGCTCGCGCCGGCGCTGGCCGAACTGGACAGCGACCGCCTGAACGCCCGCGCCGAGATGCTCCAGCACCTCCTCGCGCTGCTGCGGCAGGGCCGGCGCCGTCGGCTGTCGCGCGCCGAACTGCGGGCCTCGGAGACGGTCAGCGCGCGCTTCCTTCCTGAGGTCGAGGCCGTCCTGGAGGCGAGCGGCGGCGATGGCCGTGAGCTGCTGCGGCTTCTGGGGGAGGGCGCCGTACGGGGCTTCCGCCGGCGTCAGTTCGACGCCCTGGAGGCCTGGCTCGACGAGCTGGGCTGCCGCGATGACCGCCCGACGCTCAGCCTGGATGAGCTCCGCGCCCACCTCCACGCCCGCGCCGCCGGCTATTTCGCCGCCGGATGGCTGCGCCAGGCGGATATCGATGCCCTGGTGGCGCAGGCGACGGCCTGCCTCGCCCGCCTCGAGGACGGTTCCCCGGCCGGCCTCGAATGAGACTCGGCATCGGGCTGCCGACGGCGCCGTTGCGGCTCGTGGACGCGTTCGCGTCTGTGGCCACTCGCGCTCCAAACGGCGCCGCACACGATCCCTCGCCCTGTCCCCCCGGCGCCCGCGCGCCGGTGACCCGCGGTGGCGGGTCTCGCCCGAGAGGCCGCGGTGGTCTCATGTGCAAAAGTGACAAAACAAGACAAAAAACGACATAAGAATCTTTTTGCGTCGGGCAAATATTGACAGAAGCGAACATTGCGACCATAGTAATGTCGTAACGAGCAGCACCATGACCAGCCGGCTGTTCATGAGGTGCGCAGGTTGGAACCCGCGCTGACGGCAGGCTGAGTTTGGCAGGGGCCGGGCATGGCGAACAGGCGATCTGTTCAGCCTGGGTCCCGATGAGGAGTCGATGAGATGAAGATGTTTCGCCGCACGTCGAAGGAATCCCGCCCGCCCACCGTTGCCTCGGACAGCGACGAGGCTTTCGAGGGCTTTGTCGAGGCCCTGGGGATGCTGCCGCCGGAGCTCCTGCGTGATCCGGACGGCTGGCTGGGGCTGACGGACAGCGACTCGCTCGAGGCAGTCTGCGGCAATCTGGCCCGGGTGCCGGTGTTGAGCGAGCGTTGGGGCTGAGCACGGGTGACGGTCGTCCGGGGCTGCGGCCTCGGGCGTCGGCCCGGGCTTCCGTGCCTGTGGGCGTCGGCCGTTGAGGTCGGCGGCAGAGCGGGAGCCCGGGCCGCTTTTTTTGTGATGGGCGGGCGGCGGCGAGGCTTGACACTATTGCGGTGTCGTCTTAGGATCTGAGCGGTGCTCGGCGGTGCGGAGGGCGCGTCGGGTCAGGGAGGCGGCGTAGCGCAGTCAGCGGGCCGTTCAGGCGGGACGGTGACGGAGAGGCGCCATGGCAGACAGAGCGGCGGTTGGGGGCGGCAGCGCATCGGGGCGCGGCGACGACCTGGGTCAGGCGGGGGCGCCGTTGCTGATCGAGGTGGCCTGGGAGGTATGCCAGCAGCTTGGCGGCATTTACACGGTCATCCGATCGAAGATCCCGGCGATGGTGAAGCGTTGGGGCGGCCGCTATCTGGTGGTCGGTCCGTACGACCCGGCGGTGAGTCCGGGTGAGTTTGAGGAATGTGCGCCGCCGGAGGGCCTTGGGGCGGTTCTCGAGGATCTGCAGCGGGAGGGCATCGAGGCGCACTACGGCACCTGGCTGGTGACCGGCAAGCCGCGCACGATTCTGCTGCGTCCCGGGAGTGTGCAGTCGCGTCTGGCGGAGGCGAAGTACCTGATCTGGGAGCAT
>JAGVUW010000371.1 GCA_019136035.1 Verrucomicrobiota bacterium
GCCTCCGGCACCCCGGAGGCGATCTACCAGGCCGCCGATGCCCTCGTGCACCCGACCCTCTACGACGCCTGCGCCAATGTCGTCCTGGAGGCCCTCGCCTGCGGCCTGCCGGTGGTCTCGAGCGACCGCAATGGCTCGGCGGAGGTGCTGACGCCCGACCGCGATGGCATGGTCCTGCCCGTGGTCGGGAACCACGCCGAGATCGTGATGCAGTGGCGGGACGCGGTGCGGCTCCTGGCCACCCAGCCCGAGCGCCGGAAGGCCCTCGGCAACGCCGCCCGCGCCCGCGCCGAGGCCCTCACCATCGACGCCTACGTGGACCGCTTCGAGGCCCTCCTCGATGGCCTCCTGACGCGCCGCCGGCGGCAACCAGGATGCCGTGAGCAGGTCCACGGCGCCGCCCGTGGACCTGGTTCACCGGCGGCGCGGTGAACCTGCCTGCTCGCCGCGCTCCGGCTGTCGCCCAAGGTGGGATCCTGCCATCACGGCTTGCTCGCCGGGGCGGTGCCGGCGTCGTCGGCCGGCAGCAGGCCGTCGGCCGCCTGCCAGCCCGGGGTGCCGTCGGCCTGGCGTACCAGGACCTCGATACGGCGCTCGATGGTATCGAGCTGGGTCGCGCACAGGCGGCTCAGCTTCATGCCCTCCTCAAAGCGCTCGAGGCTCTGTTCCAGGGTCAGTTGACCGCCCTCCATATCGGCGACGATCTGCTCGAGACGGGCCAGGGCCGCTTCAAAACTCGTGGTCTTCTCGGTACTCATGGCGATCCTCCTTGACCGCCGTCGGCGGCCAGGCCTTCGACACGCAGGTCGAGGGCGCCCTCGTGCAGCAGGCCCCGCAGATGCCCGCCGGGAACCGCCTGCGACGACTGCCGCAGCGCCCGCCCATCGTCGTCAAGCAGAATGGCATAGCCGCGCGACAGCACCCGGCGCGGGCTCAGCGCCTCGAGACGGCCGGCCACGGCCTGGTGACGCGACCGCGACCGCTCGGCACGGCGCTCCAGGGCATGCGCCAGGCGCGTCGTCAGCTCGTCGACGCGCTGCGCGCTGACCCGCACCGCGGCCGCCGGCTCGTGCAGCACACGGCTCGACAGGAGCCGCTGCAGGCGTTCGCGCTGACGCGACAGACGCAGCAGCAGGCCCTGCTTCAGCCGCACCCGGCTCTGCGCCAGATGCGCCAGCAGGTCGGCCCGCGCCGCGCTGACCCTCTCCGCCGCCGCCGAGGGCGTGGCGGCACGCTCGTCCGCCACGAAGTCGCAGATGGTGAAATCGCGCTCGTGGCCGACCGCGCTGATCACCGGCATCCTGCAGGCCGCCACGGCCCGGGCCACGACCTCCTCGTTGAAGGCCCAGAGGTCCTCCAGACTGCCGCCGCCGCGGGTGACCACGACGACATCGCAGGCACGCGTGTCGCTCAGATAGCGCACCGCCGCCGCGATCTGCGGCGCCGCGTCGGGGCCCTGCACGGGCACCGGCACCAGCCGCACGCGGATGCCGGCGAAGCGCTGCGTCAGGAGCCGCAGGAAGTCGCGTATCGCGGCGCCCTCGGGCGAGGTCACCAGGCCGACACAGCGCGGCAGCAGCGGCAGGGGGCGCTTGCGCTCCTCGTCGAAGAGGCCCTCGGCGCGCAGCCTGGCCTTCAGCTCGTCGAAGCGCCGCTGGAGGTCGCCGAGGCCCTGCGGGCGCAGCAGGCTCACCACCACCTGGTAGGAGCCGCGCGGCTCATAGACCGCCAGCCGGCCGAAGACGTCGATGGCCATGCCGGTGCGCAGCTCCAGACGGCGGGCCGTCTCGGCGCCCCGGAACATCACCGCCGAGATCTGGCTGCGGGAGTCCTTCAGCGTGAAGTAGACATGACCGGAACGATGCAGGGTCAGATCGCCGATCTCGCCGTGCAGCCAGAAGGGCTCCAGAGCCTGCTCGAGGACGTCCTTGACCAGGCCGTTCAGCTCGGAGACCGTCCACAGACGCGGCCCGGCGTCGTCGAGATGCTGGTCGTCGTCATGCACGTCTGCCGTCTCCGCGCCAGGGGTACTGAGGTCACGCCGTCCCCAGGGACCGGCCGGGCCTCTGCTCACCGGAAACATAGCGGCCCGGCCCCGCCTGGCCAGCGCGGCGACGTCCCCCCGAAACGCCTGGAGCGGGCTCTGCCCGCAACCCAGGGGTTCGGGGGTCGGCGTTGGACGTTGAGCGTTGAGCGTTGGACGTTGAGCGTTGAGTCCGCTCTTCCAAATCGTCCTCGTCCTCAGCACAGCGGTCCTCGTCCTCGTACTCGATAGAGTTTGAGATCAAATCCGACGACGAGGACGACGACGAGGGACGACGACGAGGACGAGGACGAGGGACGACGACGAGGGACGACGACGAGGGACGACGACGAGGGACGAGGACGAGG
>JAGVUW010000296.1 GCA_019136035.1 Verrucomicrobiota bacterium
CGCCCCAGCGCTCCAGGACCTCGTAGACGCCGTAGAGCGTGCCGCGCACGCCGCTGCCAAGGATGACCAGATGCCCGCCGGCCGTCTTCAGCCGGAAGCCGTCGTCGCCGAGCGGCGCGAGGTCGACCGCGCCGCCGAGCAGCGCCGCGCTGTGGCGGGTGTGGCCGAGAAGGATGGCCTTGGCCGGCAGCGGCCCGGCGTCATCCTGAATCGGCAGACGCACCCCGGTCATCTCGGCCGTGAAACGCTGGAACTCCTCGGCGGCGTAGCGCTGCGACGGCGTCGACGCCGCCGGCACCACAATCACATGCTCGGAGCGCCCCCCCGCCACCAGGGTCACATCGCCCCGGACCGCCAGCATCCCCGCACACAGAAACCCGGCACAGCAGATGATCCCCGATCTCATGCGAGTCCCTCCTCAGTGCGCATGACGTGACGCCCCGCGGCGGCCGCGCGGCCCGGGCAATCGGCCGGCCCTGTCTGCCCGTCTGCCCCGTCCGACTTGTCTGACTCGTCTGACCCGTCCGACCTGTCCGACTTCTTCGCCCTTTCCGCCCCCCGCCCCCCGAGCCGCCTACTCCCTCTGCCGTTCCCAGGTCAGCTCTGGCGCGAGGCGCCAGTCCATGTCGAAGAAGCCGGCGACCTCGTGCTCGTTGGTGTCGTCGTAGTTGAAGCGGCGCGTGTTGAAGACGATGAAGTCCGGGAGCAGGTCGTGCTTGTGGTTGATGCCGCAACGCTCACCATACAGCGCGCCGGCGTAGACGACCACATAGCGCTGCGGGTTCAGCGGGTTCGGGTAGCACAGCACCATCCCGAGGTCCGGGCCTTCGTAGGTCTTGCCGGCGACCTCGTAGCGCTGCGCCCCGATGCGCACGGGGAGGCGGTCGTGGAGGCGTGCCAGGACGAGGTTGCTCTCGGGGGTGCCGAAGAGCACCAGGCTGCGGCGGGCGATGACCGCGTCGGTCACCTGGCTATCGAGGAGCACCGGCGGCCGGCCGTCGGCGAAGCGGTCCCAGTCGTCGGCCCAGCGCTCGACCATGGCGGCCAGGCGGCGGTCCTCGTCGTCGTTGCCGGCGGTGCCGGTGACGACGACGAAGGGCCCGTCGAAGGCCTCCTCGACCGGCCCGCTGAGGCCGTGGCGTTTGCGTGGCGGCCACGCCCCCGCGGCCGGCGTTGCGACCGCTGGTGCCGGTGCCGCGGCCGGCTCCACGCAGACGATCTCGAAGTCGCCCGCGGCGTTGCGGCTGGCGCTCCGTTCAACGCCATTGACGACGGCCTTCAGGCCGGCCGCGGTGTCCAGCGGCACCGCCTTGGCGTCGATCACCAGGAGGCGGATGTTCGTGGTGGTCGCCAGGAGCCCCTTGCCGTCGGGGGCGACCCGGCAATCGAGGGTCGCCGGGACGCCCCAGCGCACGAAGTCGCCGATACGGCACCAGTAGGCGCGGTCGTACTCCAGGCTGAAGGTCTTGAAGGTGACGCGCAGCGGACTCGGCTCGCGCCGGAACGCCTTCTGCCAGCCCCAGGCCTTGTCAAATATGGCGGGTTCCCAGTAGATGTAGTGGCCGGCGCCCGGGACCTCGTAGTACTCCAGCTCGATGCCCTCCGCCCGCGCCAGTGCCACCATCGTGCGCGACTGCGCCACCGGCACCAGGGGGTCATTCTCACCGTGCAGGACGAAGAGGCGCTGGTTGCGGGCGTTCATCACCAGGTCGACCGGGTTGTCCCACTCGACCAGCCAGCGCCGGAAGGCCGGGATGCCGTCGCGGCTGCGCGGCCAGTCCGGCAGGATGAGCGGCCACCACGCATGCATGTCGGTCTGGCCGTCCATGGTGCTGAGCGAGGCGTAGCGCCCGGGGCGCCGCAGGCCGATGTAGTAGGTGCCGGCGCCGCCCATGGAGACGCCGGTGAGGTGGACGCGCTCGGGATCGACGGCGTAGAGCTCCTGGACCTCGCGCGTGGCCTCCTCGACATCGACCTCGCCGACGCCCTGGAAGTCGGTGTTGCGCCGGCCGTAGACGGTCAGCAGGATGAAGCCATGACGGTCCGCGATGTCGTAGGCCTCCTGGCTCAGCACCCACGGGTCCATGATGCTGATGGTGGGCACATAGCCGTGCAGAAAGACCATCAGGGGCCAGGGCCGCGCCGGGTCGTAGGCCTTGGGGAGATAGAGGTAATACGGCTGCACGGTGTGGTCGTTGCCGGTGATGTAGGCCAGCTCGCTGGGCTGTCCGGGGCGCGCCCGCAGGACCTTGCCGGCGCGGGCCTCGGAAAGGGCCGTGCGGGCCTGCTCGAGGAGGCGTTCCTGCAGGCTCTGCCCGGCCGTGGCCCCGTAGGGGCTGTCGCGGAGCATGCGGATCTTGCGCATCTGGAGCATGGCGTAGGGCACCAGC
>JAGVUW010000497.1 GCA_019136035.1 Verrucomicrobiota bacterium
ACCTCGGCCCAGAATGCCCATGTCGTGCGCGAGCTGGCCGAGGCGGAGAAGGCCTGGTTCGTCGATGTCTTCAACCTCACCCTCGCCCTCGATCCGCCCCTGCGCTGCCAGGTCGGCGATGGCATCCACCCCGACACCGATGGCCAGACCGTCGCCATCGACGGCCTCCTCTGGGCCTTCGACCAGATGGGCCTGACCCGGGCACGGCCCTTCATCAAGGGCTGGGTGCTCAACGCCGAACCCGCCGCCCTGGACGCCACCCTGGCCGACGGCGCGCGCGCCTTCCGGACCAGCCAGCCGGACCACCCGGAGCCTGACCGCCAGGATGAGAAGGGCTTCACCCTCGACGCCATCCGCCGCAACGACGAGGTCGGGCTCATCGCCGCCGCCGATGGCGCCGGCGTTGCCCTGGGAGCCCATGGCGTCGTCCTGCGCATCGGCCTGGAGCACGCCTCGCGGCCGCGGCGACTGCGCCTCGAGCTGACCGGCACCGGCCTGGGCGCGGTGCGGGCCTGGCACCCCGCGTCGGCGGCGTGGGTCGACCTCGCGACCACCACCGCGCCGGACGGCCTCACCGCCGAACTGCCCCTGAACAGTCTCGACGACAACACCACTGCGGTCCTGATCACCGGCGGGGACGGCGCCAGCCTCGACGCGGCGGCCCTCGCCGTCGACGACGACATCACACCCGCCCCCTGGCAGCCCGCCGCCACCACGCCGGCGGCCTATGTCCTGGAGAGCGACCACGCCCGGCCCGGCAACCTCGTCAGCAACCCCGATTTCACCGCCGGCGCCGGAGACGAAGCCACCGGGTGGCAGGGGCGCGACGCCCGCGCCAATCGCCCGAGCCGCATCGCCCTCACCGGCCTGGGCTTCGACGACGAGAAAGACCTGCGCTGGCTGCGCCTCGCCGGACCGCCGGCGCCGCGGCCGTTCGACCTGATCGAGATCCGAGGCAGCCAGGCCGGCAATGACGGCCTCTACCGCGTCCGCAGCCTCCTCGACGACGGGCGCGTGCGCCTGCGGCGACGGGCTCAGGCCCTCGAGAACGGCCTGGCGGGCGAGATCATCCACAACGACGGCTGCGGCCTCGTGCCCGGGGGATGCTGCCTCGAAATCGCCCCCGGCGGTCTGGCCGAGACCACCCTGATGCTGGCCGACACCGGCAGCGCCCTCGACCTGGCGCTGTTCACGCGGGTCTACGATCCCGGCCGCCTGGGCACCCGCGACCTGCCCGGCCAGCAGAGCGATGTGACCGTCACCTTCCTCGACGCCGCCGGCAACGCCCTCGGCGAGCCCTGGCGGCTCCCGCTGCGCGCGGACAGCTTCCAGTGGCGACGCCAGCACGGCACTGCGACAGTGCCGGCGCAGGCACGCCAGGCACGCCTGGCCATCACCGCGCGGGGCCCGGGCCGGCTTCAGATCACCGGCGTCTCAGCCCGACAGCGCTGAGAGCCGGGCCGGCGACGGCCGCCGCTGCAGCCAGATATCCGGCGCCGGTGCGCCGGATTGCATAGCCCGAACGATCGCGCGCACCGTGTGCTGGAGCGCGAGTGTCCACAGACGCGAATGCGTCCACGAGCCGCAGCGGCATCGACGGCACCGCGCGCGACCCAGACATACAAGCCCACTCAGCGGCGCCCGGGCGCCGGGATGTCGCAAGGCAGGACAACGTTCGCGGCGCCGGCCTGCCGGGGCGGCGTTCTGGCGCCCTGAAAGGGCAAGATCCGTCAGCCCAGGGCAACGCCCTGGGAGATCGGACATGCATATCGCAGGCTGAAAGTCTGCAACAGGACTGTGTGCGTCACACCGCCATGGTCCATGCCGGCAGACGCAGAAAGGAACGTCATCATGACAGCAGAGCCCATCCGCGAGGTCTTCCTCGTTCACCATACCCACATGGACGTGGGCTACACCGACCTCGCCAACGAGGTCCGCAACCAGCACCTCGACCACCTCGACCAGGCCCTCGCTCTCTGCCGCGACAACCCCGACCGGCCCCCGGAGGAGCGCTTCTTCTGGACCTGCGAATCGGCCCTCCTGGTGCGCGACTACCTCGAGGCGCGCCCGCGCCGCCAGGGCGACGCCCTCCTCGACGCCCTGCGCGCCGGCTGGATCGAACTGCAGGCCTTCCTGACGCAGCCCCTCACCGAGCTCGCCTCGGCGCAGGAGCTGATCGACAACCTCGCCTGGGCCTGCGACCTGGGCCGCCGCGAGGGCTTCCCGGTCGTCTGCGGCATGATCGACGACATCGGCGGCTATGCCGGCCGGCTGCCCTCGGTCATGGCCCAGCTCGGGGTGCCCTACCTGGTGGCCGGCGTCGGCGCCTTCCAAGTGCACCTGCCCTGGGCCGACCTGCCCCACCTCTTCCGCCTGCGCGCCCCCGACGGCGAGACCATCCTCGTCTGGAACCTCGGCATCGACCGGCGCTGCACGCCGCAGTCAATGGCGCAACTGGCGGCGGTCTACGGCCAGGGCGCGCTCTACCTGACCATGCCCTTCCGCAAGGCCCTCACCGGCCGCAGCGGCCGCGGCGTCGAGGTCGACCTCGCCCACGACGCCGGCGGCCTCTCGGCCCGCGCGCGCTTCGGCGAGCTGGAGGCGCGCCTGCAGGCCGAGGGCTACCCCCACCGCGACGTCCTCCTGCAGTACGGCGGCGACAACCAGGGCCCGGACCGCGGCCTCGTCGACCTCCTGCAGGCGATCCGCCAGCGCCCCGACATGCCCAGCCTTCGCCTGACCACGCCACGGCACTTCTTCGAACACATGGAGCGGACCTGCGGCGACCGCCTGCCGGTGCTCGATGGCGTCATCACCGACCCGTGGAACCTGCGCGCCATCCCCTCGCCCGGGACGCTGCGGCGACACCGCCAGGCCCAGCGCCTCATGGCAGCAGTCGAGGCCCGCAGCGCCCTCTGGGAGAAGGCCCCGCCACGCCGTCAGGCCGCCGCGCTCGAGGCGGCCGCCCTCGACCTCCACCTCGGCTCCGACCACACCTGTGGCCTCAGCGAGTGGGGCTGGGAGCGGGCCTTCTCCACCGGCACCGGCTGCCGCGATGCGGCCTTCGACCGCTACCGCCAGTCCTGGCAGGACAAACGCCACTACGCCGAGCGCGCCCTCAGCCTTCTCAGCGAGGCCGACCGGGTGCAACGCCAGCGCCTGGCGGCAGCGCGGGTCGGCGCCGGCCCGCGCCTGGCGGTGTGGAATGACGCCCCGGTGCCGGTGGCCGGCGAGTGCGAACTCTACCTCGGCCGCGGCGGCGCCCCCCTGGCAGGCCTGCATGACGAGTCGACCGGCCAGCCGGTGCCCTTCCAGCCCCTCGGCGGCAGCCGTTGCCTCCTGGTCGCGCCGGAGGTCCCCGCCTACGGCCTGCGCTGGCTCGTCCCTCTCTTCGGTCCAGCCCCGGCGCCACGGCTGGCGCCGTCGCCGTGCCACCTCCGCGCCGGCGGCCTGGCTCTCGACGTCGACCCATCCAGCGGCCGGGTCGTCTCGCTGCGGCTCATGGACTCGGGGCGTGAGCTCCTCGACCCCGACGCCGCCACCGGCCTCGGCGAGGTCGCCTGCGATGACCTCGCCGGCGTCGGCTACGGCATCGCTCAGGCCGGCATGGGCCGCGACATCGTGCCGCACCGGCGGCCGCCGCGCCTGGACGGCGTCACGCCCGGGTCCGATGGTCCCCTGTTCACGAGCTGCATCACCCGCTGGATGGTCGACGGCCCGCGCGGACCGACCCGCCTCGAGCGCACCCTGCGGCTCTACCACCGCGGCCCCCGTCTCGATGTCCTCATCCGCGTCGACAAGCCGGAGAATGAGAACAAGGAGCGCCTCACTCTGGCCATGCCCTGGGCCGGCCGCGGCGGCGCCTTCGCCTTCGCCCAGAGCATCGGCTGCATCACGCCGTCAACCGAGCTCCTGCCGGGTGCCATGCAGGACCTCTTCTGCTGCCAGGACTGGGCCCACCTCTGGGCCGACGACTGGGGCGTGACCGTGGTCTGCCCGGATGCGCCCATGCTGCAGTTCGGCGAGAGGCACTGCCCCGAGTGGCGCGACCAGCAGCCCTTCACGGCCGGCTCGAATCACATGGCCTGCCTGCTCTACCACAACCTCCTCAACACCGACAGTCCGATCTGGCAGGACGTCCTGGATACCTTCCGCTTCAGCATCCTGGTCCATACCGGCACGCCGCCGACCGCCGGCGCCATGCACCGCCTGGCGGCGGCGACGCAGCCGCTGCGGTCCGACAGCCTGACGGGGGGCAGTGCCAGCCGACGCCGGCAGACGCCGATGCCGCTGCGCGTCGACGGCGATGACCTCCGCGTCCTCGCCGTGCGCCGCCGCGGTGGCGCCCTCGTCGTCCTTGTGGAGAATGCCGCGCCCGTGGCCGTCACCGCGGCCGTGGCCGTAGCCGGGCCGGTCACAGAGGCACGGCTGACACGCCTCGACGGCACGGACGCACCCGGGGCGACGACCGCCATCCGGGGTGCCGGACGGGAGGTCGCGGTCACACTCCCGGCGCGCGCCCTGGCGCAACTCCACCTGCGCCCCTGACGGAGCTTCCTGCACTGGCCGTTGCCAGCCGATTCCGGAAGCTCCGGTAGCCCTTTCAGCGCCCCGCGGGGCGCTTGCTGGCCCCGATCATGTCACCATGGAAATCGCGGTCGATTTCCACAGGAGGAGCTGGGCCTGCTTCCCAATGCCCCAAGGGGGCTTCGTCGCCATAGCCCAGGGTTGCGGTACCTCCGCTACCCTGGGATGGCCCATAGCCATGGGCCCCAACCCCAACGAGGGTTGCGTCGGTCGGATCGCCAGGGGCCGGCGCGTCGTCACCATGGCGCAACCCCGTTGGGGTTGGACGCGGGAATCGGACTGGAACCCAGGGTAGCGGCATCGCCGCAACCCTGGGCTGGGGGACGTAATCCCTTCGGGATACGGACACCACGCGATGACCGCCCTAACGAGAGACTGTCCGCAGGAAACTCCGGGACTGCCGAGACTGTGACCCCGCGGGCCTCCGTTCCGGCGCCCTGCGTCGGGCACCGTGTGCCCTGCCGTACGGATGCCGCGACGGCCTCAGGGCGCCGCCGGCGCCGCCGCCGGCGCCGGCGCGGCCACGATGGGCTTCGGGAGGCTCTCCAGGAGCGCCCGCGCCTCAGCGGCGCCGACGAAGTCACCGCCCAGGCGCAGGGCGCGCTCGAGGAGGGGCCGGGCCTCGGCAGAGTGTCCGGCACGATGCAACGCCACCGCCAAGTGGTAGGCCGCTTCGCCCAAGAGCGGCGCGCGGCGCACCGCGTAACGCAGCGGCTCGAGGGCGGCCGCGGCCTCGCCGCGCTGCACCATCACCCAGCCGAGAGTGTCGGCCACGGTGGGGTTGTCCGGCGCCATGGCGAAGGCCTGGCGGGCCAGCGTCAGGGCCTCGTCGAGGTCACGACCGAGGTAGGCCTGCAGCGCCGCCAGGTTGTTCATCGCCATGGCACTCCCGGGGGCCAGCCGGAGATTCTCACGGGCGCGCTGCAGGGCCTGCTCGAGATCGCCGCGGCGGAAGGCCACCTCGGTGAGCGCCTCCTGCACGGCCGGCGCATCGGGGTGGCGTTCCAGCAGTGGCCGCAGGGCCGCCTCGGCCTCATCCGGACGGCCGGCGTGAAGCACGCAGCGCGCCCACTGGATCTGCAGGCCGACGTCGTCGGGGTCCTGCGCCCGCGCCGCACGCAGGGCCTCCTCGGCGGCCTCCGCATCGCCGTCGGCGAGGAGGGCCTGCGCCAAGAGCCGCAGCGCCGCGCCGTCGTGGGGCCGCTGCGCCAGGGCCGTGCGGCAGTGCTCCACCGCCATGGCCGGCAGGCCGGCCTCGTGCAGCAGCGCCGCGATCTGCAGATGCGCCGCGCCCGTGCCCGGCTGGTCAGCCAGCAGAGCCCGGGCCGCTTTGTAGGCCTCGTTACGCTGACCGGCAGCCAGGTACAGCCCGCCCAGCGCCAGGCGGACCTCCCGGAAGTCGGGGTGCTCCTGAGCAGCGCGGTGCGCGATTTCGATGGCCTCGTTCAGGTGGCCGCCGCGCTCCAGGGCCGTGACGAGCCCGAGAACGACGTCCTGGCGGTCGGGGTGGTCCAGACACAGCGCCGCGGCCGCCGGCAGGGCCACCGCCAGGTCGCCGCGGGCGATCTGGACACGGAGCTGGCCGAGGCGCGCCTCCACCGAGGCCGGGTCGCACTGCAGGGCCCGGGCGTAGGCCTCGCCGGCGGCGTCGTACTGGCCGCGCGACTGCAGGAGATGACCGCGCGCCAGCCAGCCGTCGGGGAGCTCCGGGCGCAGCTCGCTGACGCGCTCAAGCCGCTCCCAGGCCTCCTGCGTCTGGCCTTGCGCGGCGTGCGCGCGAGCCCGCAGGATGAGGCCCATGGCGTCATCGGGCGCCTGCCGCAGGAGCCGGTCCAGAACCGTGGCCGCCGCGGCCGGGGCGCCATCGGCGAGGCTGACCTCGCCGAGGCCGCGCAGGGCCTCGACACTGACCGGATCGCGCTCCAGCGCCGCCGTGAAGGCGAGGCGGGCCTGGTCGCGATCACCGCTGGCCAGGGCGGTGGAGCCCAGCCCGAGCTGGGCCTCCAGGCAGTTCGGGTCCGCGGCGACGGCAGCGCGGTAGGCCGTCATGGCCTCGACCTGGCGACCGGCGGCGGCGTGCGCCGCGGCGTCGGCTGCGAGGCGGGCCGCTCGAGCCGGGTCGGGGGCTTCCGAGGGCCGCGCCGACGCCTCCGCCGGACGACCCAGGCCCAGGCGTGCCATGAAGGCGTGGAACTGCCCCGGCGCCTGCCAGCGCCAGACCGCCGCCGCCAGGATGCCCCAGAAGGCACCCAGGACCACGGCCGTCAGGAGCCAGGCGCCCGGGCCGACCGGCGAGCGCGGGTTGACCGTGCCCCAGGAGTGGAACCAGTGACCCTCGCGCGTCTGCACGCGACGAATCCCCGGAAAGAGCACCCTGAGGATGAAGGGATTGCCGTACTTACGGATCAACCGGCAGCCCTGAACGCGTCCGGACGCGGTGAGCTCCACCGCCCCCGACAGGCAGGGCTTGTAGACGCGGGAGCGATGCCCGCGGCGGCGCGGCACGGCCCGCCCGACCAGCCAGAGGTTGACCCGCGCGAAGTCCCAGGTGAGGATGATCAGGTCGATGGGCAGCCTCAGCGCGCCCCCCACGATGGCGCGCCAGGTCAGCCGTGGACCGCGGTGGTGCCGGGATGAACGAGGCATTCGGAAAGACCTCCCGCCTGGCCGCGCCAGGCCGTCTGCACTCACGGCTTCGGGGCCGCCCCGTCGCCGCTCAGGCGCTGCAGCAGGGCCCGCGCGTCATCGAGGCCCTGGAACTCGACACCGAAGGCCACCGCGCGCTGCAGGGCGGCCTTGGCCTCGTCCTGACGGCCGAGGGCAGCCAGAATGGCGCCGTGGTGGTAACGCAGGATGGGCAGATCCGGCTGCAGGGCCACGGCCGTCTGGGCCAGCGGCAGAGCCGCGGCGTGCTCACCCCGGCGGTGGTGCACCCAGCCCAGGGTGTCGAGGATCTGGGCGTTGCCCGGATCCAGATCGCGCGCCCGCTGTGCCAGGGCCAGGGCTTCATCGAGATCGCCGTCGGTGTAGTGGATGGCCGCCGCCAGGTTGTTGAGGGCCTTCGGGTCGTCGGGCGAGAGGCGCAGGGCCTCGCGGAACTCGGCCAGGGCGCCGCGCGCTTCGCCATGCGCAAAGAGCATCTGCGCCAGGTGCGCCCGCGCCAGGGGCGACCCGGGGTGGGCGGCGACCGCCTGCTTCAGCACCTCGACGGCGCGGTCCCGGGCGCCCTTGCGGCGGTGGTAGTCGGCCATCTTGACCATCGCCTCGAGGTCGCGGGGCATGACGGCCAGGAGCCGCTCGAGCCTGTCGCGGGCCTGCTCCAGGTCGCCGCGCTGCAGCAGGGCCGTCGTCTCAAGACGGTAGGCCGCCTCCATGCCGGGCTGCTGCGCCAGGGCCTTGGCACAGTGCTCCTGGGCCAGAGTCGGGAGGTTCTTGCGCAGGAACATGGCCGCGAGCTGGATGTGGGCGACGACGTTGCCGGGGTGGTCGCTCAGGAGCTTCTGGGCCGTGCTGTAGACCTCATCATCGCGGCCCAGCAGGGCGAGGATCGAGAGCTGACGCTCACGCAGGCGGACGCGGTTTGGGTGGGCTGCGGCGGCCTCGGCGCAGAGGGCCAGGGCCTCGAGCGGGCGGTTGCCGGCAAGCAGGACCTCAACCAGCTCCTCGGTGACCGCCATGGCGTCGGGCGACTCCTGCAGCAGGGTGCGGAGCTGCAGTTCGGCCTCGGGGAGGTTGCCCTTGCGGCGCAGGATACGGGCCAAGCCAACACGGCCCTCCAGGTTGGCGCTGTTCCGATCGACCAGGCTGCGGTAGTACTTCTCGGCGCGGTCGAGGAAGCCGCGGCGCAGCTCGACATCCGCGGCGACGGCGATGGCCTTCTCGTCGGAGGGGGCCAGTTCGAGGGCCTTGCCGACTGCCTGAGCGGCGGCATCGAGGTCATTGATCGCGATGTAGCTGCCGGCCTGCAGGCCATAGGCCTCGGCGGCTTCCGGGCGTCGCCGGATGAGGTCGCTGAGGAGCTCGAGGGCCTTGCGGTGGGCGCCCTGTGCCTGCAGGGCCCGCGCCAGGCCGAGGTCGGCCTCGAGGTCGCCCGGCTGCAGCTCGGCGGCCTTGGCGAAGGCGGCGCGCGCCTCATCGGCCAGGCCGAGGTCGAGGCTGATACGGCCGACGCCCAGGTGCGCCAGCATCTGCTTCGGGTCACGCCGGATCGCCTCGCGGAAACGCGTCAGCGCCGCCTCGTCGAGGCCCTGGCGCTCCAGCTCCATGGCCTGGACCACATACTGCGCCGCCAGTTCGGGGTCCTGTTCCGGCCGCGGTGCGGGCGACTCGGCCTCAACCGGCGGCCGCGGCGCCAGCCAGGTGCGCCACGGCACGCGATGGCGATGCGGCCAGGCCAGACAGCCGACCAGCGCCGCCCAGAACAGCCCGAGCAGCAGGCCGGTCAGGAGATACCGGCCCAGCGTCGTCGGCGGCCGACTGGCGTGGCCCTGCCAGCTCAGCACGCGCGCACCATCCGCCGTGGCGTACCAGCCCAGGCGGCTGAAGAGAAGCCGCAGCAGCGACTTGGTGCCGTACTTCGGGGCCAGCGGGCAGTACCAGCAGGCGCCGTCGTCCATCTCCTCGAGGATACCGCCGGAGAAGCACGGCCCGAAGGGCTGCGTGCGGCTGCCGCTCAGGAGCGACGGCAGGTTCATCAGGCCCCAGATGGAGAGCCGCGCGAAGTCCCAGGTCAGGAAGACCAGGTCAAAGGGCAGCCGCACCAGGCGCACGAGCAGCCCGATCAGGCCGGGACGCGACGGCGGGGCGGCAGGGATAACGTCATCAGCCATGGCTAGAGCTCTCCTGAGCCGGCGGCAGACGGCCAGCCGGCCGGCCTCACCAGCGGGACGGGGTCACCTCGACGCCTCAACGAAAGCACTCTTCGCGAACCACGGCGATATAGGGCAGATCGCGGAATTCCTCGGCCGCATCCAGGCCGTAACCAGCCACCCAGCGGTCGGGAACACTGAAGCCGACATAGTCGGGAATGAGGCTCTGCCGGAGGCGGGCGACCTCCGGAGTGGGCGCGTCGAGGTGCTTGTCGAGCAGCACGCAGAGCCGGACGGCGCGCGCCCCGGCGTCATCAAGGAGGGCCTTGCGAATACCGGCCAGGGTGAAGCCCTGATCGAGGATATCTTCGACCAGGACCACGGTGCTGCCGCGGACCGCGCTCGGAAGCCCCTCAAGGCGAACCTGGCGGCTGCGCTCCTGGGCACCCTTCATGCCGGTGCCGTAGGTCGTGGCGCGAACGAAGTGGTAATGCACGGCCGGCCCGCCGACACGGCGCAGGGCGCGGGCCAGGTCGGCCAGGAAGATCCAGGCGCCCTTGAGCACCGCAACCAGGTGGAGCGGGTCCGGGCTGTCGTGGTCCCGCGCGATCGCCTGCGCCAGCTCGGTGACACGCGCCTCCAGCGCCGCGGCCGAAATCAGGATCGACTCCAGCCTCGTCTCGCCTTCGGGGAGCCGTTCGAGCATACCAGTGCGCCTCCTCTGTGCCCCGGCACCGCCAGCACCGTGACCGCGACACCGCCCGGGAGCGCACCAACCATACCACGCCGAGGCCCCGACCGCAACGCCGGGAGCCGCCCGTGGGAGAACCCGAAACAGGCCAGAGGGACGCTGCCTCGTCTTCACCCTGAGGATGCAGTTGCCGGATGAGCCGGAACGATCCGTCAACCCATCAGGGCGACAGGCTGAGCGCTCGACGTGATCGTCGAACGGCCCCTCCATACGGACGGATCACAAAAAAGCGCGACAGATCTTGACACGACGACTATCGCGAGTATTGTACTGCTCTGTTTGAATCAAAGGCGACACAGAGGGTGTCGCCGGACAGTTCCGCGTTGGTGCTGTTTGACTTAGCCCCGGCAGGCCTCCTCCCTCCTCCCTCCTCTCTTCCCTTAAACCTGCCGGGGCTTTTCTTGTCCTGACGGTCCTTCCGTGACAGGCCGGCGACGGCCAGGTGCAGGAGGTCCCTCAGGAGAGGGATTCCGGGTCGAGTGCCGGCGGTTCGCGGGTCAGCAGGACCTTATCGATCCGCCGGCCGTCCGTATCCATCACTTCGAAGCGCCATCCCGCCCAGGTGACATGTTCGCTGGCGTGGGGCATATGACCGAAGCGCGCCAGGACGAATCCGGCGAGGGTCTGGAAGCGTCCGCGCAGTTCCTGGGCGACGTCATCGGCGCCGAGGATCGCGGTGAGGTCGTCGATCGGGAGGGCGCCATCGAGGAGCCAGGAGCCATCCTCGCGCTGCAGGGCGTATGGCTCCTCGGCGGGGCTGCTGGCGGCGACCTCGCCGACCACGGCCTCGAGGATGTCGCTGAGGGTGATCATGCCTTCGACGGAGCCGTACTCGTCGATGATCATGGCGAGGTGTCGTCGGGCGCTGCCGAGGAGCTGGAGGGCCTTGATGGCGCGGGTGCTCTCGGGCATGTACAGGGGCGGCTCGAGGCAGGCCTCGAGGCTGGCCGGGGGCTGCTGCTGGCGGCCGGCCAGGTAGGACCGCGCCGAGAGGATCCCGACGATGTCATCGAGGTCCTCGCGGCAGACCGGGAAGCGCTCCAGGGGGTGTTCGGTCAGGCAGCGCAGGATCTCCTCCTCGCCGGCCTCGATGGGCAGCCAGACGATATCGCGCCGCGGCGTCATGAGGGCGCTGATGCGGCGGTCGCCGAGGCGGAAGACGCTGTCGACGAGCTGCTGCTCGAGGGCGTCGAAGACGCCGGCCTTGGTGCCCTGGTCGACGAGGATCTTGACCTCCTCCTCGGTGACCGGTGTGTCGCGCTCCAGGTCGACCGGCAGGAGCTTCAGGACGAGGCTGCTGGAGAACCCGAGGAGCCGGACGGCCGGCCCGGCCAGGGTGGCCAGGCCGCGCATGGGCCGCGCCACGATGGCGGCGATCGCCTCCGGGTTGGCGAGGGCGAGGCGTTTCGGGACCAGCTCGCCGAAGACCAGCGAGGCGTAGGTAATCAGCGCCACCACCAGGCCCAGGGCCAGCGGCTCGGCGTAGGGCGCCAGGGCGGGCACCGCCTGCAGGCCGGCGGCGATCTCCTCGGCCATCGAGGCGCCGCCAAAAGCGCCGGCGAGGATGCCGACCAGGGTGATGCCGATCTGCACCGTCGACAGGAAGTGGTCCGGGCTGCGCGACAGCTCCAGGGCCGCCGCTGCCCCCGCATCGCCGGCCTCGGCCAGGCGCTGCAGGCGCGCCTGACGCGACGAGACGATGGCCATCTCAGCCATGGCAAACACGCCGTTCGCGGCCACCAGCACGGCCAGCAGAACGAGTTCCAGTGATATCTCCGACATCGGCGCCTCCGCCCACCATCGGCGTCGCGGCTGTCAGAACCTTAGCGCCGGCATGGTGCCGGCGCCAGGGCTGGCCCGACGGGAGACCGGCGGCGGCGCCGCCGGTCTCCCGTCAGGGGTTGAACATCTCGATAAGGAAGAGCGGGTCCTGGCGCAGGCGTTCCTGGAGGCACGCGGCCATGGGGCCGGCGTCGACCAGCCGGGCGAGGGCCTTGCCGACGCGGCCCTGGCGCTGGGCGCCGGCGGCGGTGAGGACCTCATCGGCGCGCTCGTAGCGGCGCTTCAGCCCCGGCATGTGCGGGTGCGTCGGGACGACATGCTCGCGGCCGTCGCTGTCGAGCACCACCGGCTCGAAGCACTCGCGGCAGACAGTCGGGGCACCGCCGGTGTTCTCGACGTAGTGCAGGGTGGTGTTGGAGCCATGGCCGACGCCGAGGAGCAGGATGCGCCCGCCGCCCTGGACGAGGCGTTCGAAGGGCGAGCCGTGGCCGACCGAGACCCGGCACTGGTCATGACCCGCCAGCAGTGCCGCCGCGCCGGGGCCCACCGCGGCCAGGCTGTGGGTCGGACTCAGCGACCGCACCGCGCCCGGCCAGCGCCGCACCGCCTCGCTGATGGCGCCCATCTCCGACGGCGCGGTGCGGACGTCGAAACGGACGCCGGTGCGGACGAGGACGTGCTCACTGCCCTTCTGGAAGGTCGGTGCGACGAGGGTCCCAGCCGGCCCGATGACATCAAGGATAGCCTCGACGACGGTCTTGGCGCCGCCCTCGACGAAGCCGATGGCCGAGAGCGAGCTATGGACGAGGAGGACGTCGCCGGCATGCAGGCCGAGGGCGCGGAAGTCGTTGGTGAGGTCAGCCCGGGTGATGGGCTGCGTCGTGTCGGTGGTCATGGCGTATCGGTGCTCCGGGGGGGCGGTGTCTACGGGGTGCGGCGACGCTGGGCGCGGGCATCGAAGCCCTGGTCAGTCCCGCTCGCCGCGGCGGCTGTGGCGGCCGCGGCTTGCCGGGCCAGGC
>JAGVUW010000286.1 GCA_019136035.1 Verrucomicrobiota bacterium
GCCCGAGGCGGTACGCACTGCCACCGCCCCGGGCCGACACGGGAGGCCCCGAACCATGCGCACTGCCCTCCGAATCGCCACCCTGGCCACACTGGCTCTCGGCCTGCACGGCACGGCCCTGGCCGCCGCCGAGGCCGTCACCTGCCTCGCGGCCGCACCGCCAGCCGAGGCCGCCGACCTGCCGCCCCTCCTGTCCTGGACCGAGACCTGGCAGACACCCCGACCGGTCGCCTTCTACATCCTGCGCGTCGACCTGCACCACCCCGATATCGAGGTCTTCACCCTCCTCGGCGACGACCCCGACGGCGAGGGCCCGGCCGAGGCCAAACTCGAGTCGCCGCTGAGCCTGGCCGAACGCCTGGGCGCCGTGGCCGCGGTCAACGCCAACGCCTTCCGTCACCTCCCCGGCGCCGACGAGGCCGAACGCCGGCGCGGCTGGTACCCCGGCAAGCTCGTGGATATCGCCGGCCTGGCCGCCAGCGACGGCGTCCTGCGCAGCCTCCCCGATGGCAAGCTGGCCAGCTTCTGGATCGACCGCACCGGACGGCCCGCCGCCGGCATGACGCCGGAGACGCCCCAGGTCCGCCACGGCGTCTCGGCCTGGATCGACCACCTCATCCAGGATGGCGAGGTCGTGGCCCGGCCCGATACCCAGCTCCACCCACGGACCCTCCTCGGCAGCAGCGCCGACGGGCGCTACCTCTACATGGTCGTCGCCGACGGCCGCCAGAAGGGCTACAGCGAGGGCGTCTCCCTCACCGAATCGGCCGCCTTCATGCGCCAGCTCGGCTGCCACTACGCCGTCAACCTCGACGGCGGCGGCAGCAGCATCCTGGTGGCACGCACGGCCGGCCCGGACGGCACCGCCGCCCTGCGGCCCCTCAACCGACCCTCCGGCGGCCGGCCGCGGCCGATCCCGGTGATGTTCGGGGTGCGCCGCAAGGCCGCGCCCGCCGCCGCGGCGCCCTGACCAACACGCCGGACCGGCCGGACCGCGACGGCGAGCGATGGAACGCGGGGACGGCACCTGCCACAACAGGAGGAACCATGGACACGCGCTTCGACTTCCACATCCACACCACCTACCTGCGCTGCGCCAACGAGACGATGACCATCCCCGCCATCCTGGCCGAGGGCGCCCGTCTCGGCGTCACGCGCCTCGGCGTCACTGACCACCTCAACACGCTGGACAAGATGCCCCTCCACGCGCTGATCCGGCGCGACCTCGAGGCCACCGAGCCGCCCATGGATGTCTACCTCGGCGTCGAACTGAACTACCTCGGCCGCGACGGCGCCTTCGCCTTCAGCCCCGAGGTCAAGGAGACGCTCGGTGTGCAGTTCGCCATCGGCGGCATCCATGCCACCTACCTCGACTCCTACGACCCGCGCGCCCTCATCGATGTCCAGCACCGACACCACCTCAAGACCTGCCAGGACCCCCTCGTCGACGTGCTCGTGCATCCCTACTGGTTCAGCCGTGGCGAGTTCACCCGCCGCGAGTGGCCGTGGTTCGACAGCATCCGCGCCGTGCCGGAGTCCTACGCCCGCGAACTCGGCCAGGTCGCCCGCGAGACCGGTACCGCCATCGAGATCAACGCCTGCGCCAACCTCTGCTGCCCCAACAACCCGGCGGGCTACGTCGACGAGTACGCCGACTACCTCGCCGCCGTCGCCGCCGAGGGCTGCCTGTTCAGCGTCGGCTCGGACGCCCACGACATCCGCCAACTGGCCGAGATCCAGCGCGCCTGGGACATGGTCCGCCGCCTCGGCCTGGGACCGGAACGACTCTGGGCGCCCTCCGGCAAGCCCTTCCGGGCCGCAACGCGGCCCTGAGCCGCACCCCGCTGCAGGGAACCCGCCACCGTCGAACTCAAGACCTGCCACCGCCGGCCCGGAAAGCGCCGCGCCAGGGCGTTCCGGGCTTGATAGGCGCCCGGGCGACGGGTAAGTTCCGGTAGGTATTCGGCCTGGGAATGCGGGCCGACCGCCGTGCAACGAAGACACCCCGGAGGAAAGGAGGCAGGATCACCCGACCATCTCCTGAGACTGTGGATCTGTCGTCGTCAGTCATGTCAGCTCTGTCACCCCTGGAAAGGAGTCTCCCATGAAACGTCTTGCATTCGCCATGGCCGCCATCCTCGTCACGGCCGTCACCTACGCGCAGACGCAGCCCATCGTCTACGCGGCCACCCCGCGCAACAACGTCGGCATCGGCGTCGGCACCATCATCTTCAACGGCCAGGAAGGCCTGCTCTCGCAGATCTGCGCCGCCACCACCAACGGCACCTTCGGCAACCAGACCTTCGCCATCTCCTCCGGTACCCTCGGCGCCGAGCAGCCCTCGACCCTGGTCCGGACCGAGACCCTGAAGATCTTCGTCGCCAAC
>JAGVUW010000366.1 GCA_019136035.1 Verrucomicrobiota bacterium
AGGGACACCAGGGACACCAGGGACACCAGGGACACCAGGGACACCAGGGACACCAGGGACACCAGGGACACCAGGGACACCAGGGACACCAGGGACTGCAGCGGCTCCCACCCTGGAGTCCCTTGTGTCGCTTGGGTCCCTTTCCGGCGGGCTCGAGACCCAAGGCCTGGGGACACCGGGGGGCGGCGGTTCGGCGCCGCGGGGCGGCGCCCGTTGCTGGGAGCGCCGAGCGTCGGCTCGGCCCTCTTTCGGGCGCCGGGGGCGGCGCCCGTGGTCGCGCTCGGCTCGCGTGACCTACGGGGTCTCGTCCGGGCGGTCCGGGCCGCCGCGCGGCACTGCCGGCGCGGGGTGTTCGGGCGGGAGGCTGTCGAGGAGGTCGCGCATGGCGGCGATGATCTCGTCGCGGTTTTCCATGAGCTCGGCGCAGGTCGGGACGACCTGCAGCGACTCCTGTGCCTGCAGGCGGCGCAGGTTCTCGGGGGCCGCATCGAGGTCCATCTTGTTGGCCACGATGAGGGCCGGCCGGCGGCTGAGGCCGTCGAGGTGGAGGTCGAGTTCACGGCGCAGGGCGGCGAGGTCGTCGAGGGGATCGCGGCCGTCGACGCCGCCCATATCGAGGACGAAGCAGAGGGCCCGGCAGCGCTCGATATGGCGCAGGAAGTCATGGCCGAGGCCGACATTGCGGTGGGCGCCGTCGATGAGGCCGACGTTGGGGTGGCGGGTGGTGAAGGGATATGGCGCCGTCTTCGGGTGGGCCTGGGAGATCGCCCCGATGAGGGTCGACTTGCCGGCATTCGGGTAGCCGACCAGGCCGAGGTCGGCGACGACCTTCAGCTCGATGCGCAGGGTGCGCGCCTCGCCGGGCTCGCCGGGCGTGGTGGTGCGCGGGGCGCGGTTGGTCGAGGAGACGAAGCGCGAGTTGCCCAGGCCGCCCTTGCCGCCCCGGGCCGCAATGCACTCCTGGCCGGCCGCCGTGAGGTCGCCGAGGAGTTCGTCGGTGTCGGCGTCGACGATGAGCGTCCCCACCGGGACGTTGATGATGCAGTCGGCGCCGTTGGCGCCGTGGCAGTCGCGGCCGCGGCCGGGTCCGCCGGCGGCGGCCTGGCGATGCTGCTGGAAGCGCAGGTCGACGAGGCTCTGCTCGCCGGCGACGGCGCGGAAGATCACCGAGCCGCCCAGGCCGCCGTCGCCGCCGTCGGGTCCGCCGTAGGGGACAAACTTCTCGCGCCGGAAGCTGCAGCAGCCCTTGCCGCCATCGCCGGCGGAGACGGTCACGGTAGCCCTGTCGACAAACATGGTAGGGTCGCCTGTCTGGTATCAATCCGTCGGGTTGTCGCGTTGCCCACGCCGCCGCGGCCGCCGGGCCAGCGGCCCGCGCCGGGCCGGGGCCTTCTCAGGACTTGCCGGCCGCGGCGTCGAAGCTGCGCCGGAGCTCTTCCTTGCGGCGTTCGCGCCGCGCCTCGTGCGAGCGTATCTCGAGGGCCATATCGTCGTCGATCTGCTTGAGCTTCTCGGCATCGCCGCCGGCCTGACGCCGCCGCGCCTCGGCGTCGAACTTGGCCTGGACGACCTTCGAGTCGTAGAGGCGGTCGATCTCCGCCAGCTCGGCCTTCTGCTCGGCCGTGTACTGGCGGACCCCGCCGCCGAGGCGTTCCATCGCAAGGTCGTAGGCGCTCTTCATGGGGGATCCTGTCGAGTTCGGAGTTCGGAGTTCGGAGTTCGGAGTTCGGAGTTCGACAGACTGGCGGTCGTGTCGCCTGCCGGGTGTCGAGGGGGGCGGCGCCGCAGCGGTCGGAGCGGCCCTGTTAACTAAGGATACAGCACGCGCCGGCGTCCACGTCCGGCGTCGCCTATACCATAGCGCCGGGTCGGCGAACCGACAGCCGGGCGGGCGCCGTGGTTGGGCTGTATGGACGTTCGGCTCTGGCACCCCTCCAGGGTGCGAGGTTCGTGGGTTTGCGGTTCCGGGGGTCGCGCTGCGCACGACCCCCGGCTACGATCTGGCACCCCTCCAGGGTGGCCAGGTGAGCGCTGACGCGATTGTCGATCAGCCCGGGCGCTGTGGGGCGGCGCCCGTTGCCGGGAGCGCCGAGAGTGGGCGGCACGAGCCGGGCGGCGCCCGCTGCCGGGAGCGCCGAGCGTCGGCTCGGCTTCTTTTCCGGGCGCCGCCCCGCGGCGCCCGGGGCTCGCGCGACCTACTTGGCCGGCGGGGTGGCGGCGAGGTGGCGCTCGAAGAAGGCGGTCGAGCGGTTGCCGCCCCAGCCGTGTTCGCCGGGATGGAGGTCCAGCTCGAGGTTGTCGGCGGCCTCGGCGACGTCGTAGATATGGGCCACCTGGCGGAAGCAGGCCATGGCGGTATCGACCTTGAAGCAGGTGTCATTGGCGCCGATATCGACGAGGAGGGGCCGCGGGCAGAGCAGGCCCTGGGCCTCGGGGAGGTCGACCAGGCGGAAGAGGCCCGGGGCGACCTGCATGCCGCAGTAGTTCAGGTCGCGGAATCCGAAGTGGGCCCAGAGGTCGCTGTAGCAGATGATCTCGGTGGCCTTGATGCGCTCGTCGCAGAGGGCGCTCCAGAGGGCCATAGTGCCGCCGCCGCTGAGGCCCATGACGCCGAGGCGTTCGGGGTCGACGAAGGGCAGGCCGAGGGCGAAGTCGGTAGCGGCCATGCCGTGGGCGACGTTGATGGCCAGGGTGGTCATGCCGAGCATGGTGGCATGGAGGTAGTAGAGGTTGCACCAATCGCGGCTCTGGGGGGCGTAGTGGTTCGGCTTCTGGGTATCGTTGCGTTCGCCGCAGCCGATCCAGTCGATGGCGAAGGTGACGAAGCCGGCCTTGGCCATCTGGTGGCCGTAGTTGTAGTTGTGAGCGGCGATGGCGGCGCGCAGCTCCGGGCTGCTGTTGTTGCCCATGACCGGCTCCTTGCCGTAGGGCCCATGGCCATGCCAGCAGAGGATCGCCGGGCGGCGTTCGCCCTTGGCCAGGTCCGCGGGTATGGCCAGGATGAGGGTGGCGGCGAGGCCGTCCTGGACATCGATGAGCCACTTCTGCTTGAGCAGGCCGTCGTGCTCCCACTCGGCCAGGAACAGCGGGTTGAGCGGCACGCGTTCCGGCCAGTCGCCGAGGCAGGCCATGACCCGCGGCAGGGTGTCGGCCTTCCACTGCGACCACTCGGCGCGGTTCGCGGCGGCGAAGGCGCAGGACCGCGCCCGCGTCTCGGCGAGCTTCTGGAACATCTGCAGGGGGCTGAGGTTACGGAATGACATGGCGGCTCTCCTTACTGGACGCCACAGCGGAACAGGATGGTATGCGCGTAGAGCGTCCCCGGGCGCAGGATGGCGCTGGGGAAGGCGCTCTGGTTCGGCGAGTCGGGGAAGCGCTGGGGCTCCAGGCAGAAGCCGGCGTGGCGCTCGTAGCGCTGGCCGCCGCGGCCGGCGATGGAGCCGTCGAGGCCGTTCCCGGAGTAGAACTGCAGGCCGGGCTCGGTGGTGTAGACCTCGAGGACGCGGCCGCTCTCGGGCTCCTCGACGCGGGCGGCGCAGGCCAGTTCGCCGTCTTCGCGGCGGTCGAGGACGACGTTGTGGTCATAGCCGCCGGGGAGGTCGTCGAGGCGTTCGCCGATGGCGTGCTCGTCGGTGAAATCCAGGGGCGTGCCGGCCACGGTCGCGACGGCGCCGGTGGGGATGAGCTGTGCGTCGACCGGCGTGTACGCTGCCGCGGCGATCTGCAGGCGGTGCCCACGGACGTCGCCATGGCCGCGCAGGTTGAAATACGCGTGGTTGGTGAGGTTGACCGGGGTAGCGCGGTCGGTCATCGCCTCGATGTCGATGCGGAGTTCGTCGAGGTCGGTGAGGGTGTAGGTCACCGTCACCTCAAGGTTCCCGGGGTAGCCCTCTTCGCCATCCGGGGAAATCCGCGAGAAGCAGACGCCGCAGGTGCCGTCTTCGCTGAAGGCATCGGCCTCCCAGAGCCGGCGGTCGAAGCCGACGCGCCCGCCGTGCAGGTGATTCGGTCCGTCGTTGGCCGCGAGGGTGTACGTCTGGCCGTCGAGGCTGAAGCGCGCGCCGGCGATGCGGTTGGCGTAGCGTCCGACCGTGGCGCCGAAGTATGGATGGGCGCCGAGGTAGCCGTCGAGGCTGTCGAAGCCCAGGGTGATCTCGCCGAGGTTGCCATCGCGGTCCGGCGTGCGCAGGCTGACCAGAATGGCGCCGTAGTCCATGACCGCCGCGGTCAGGCCCTGGGCGTTGGTGAGGGTGTAGAGCGTGACCGCTGAGCCATCGG
Source organism: Verrucomicrobiota bacterium (assembly GCA_019136035.1). Classification (GTDB taxonomy): domain Bacteria; phylum Verrucomicrobiota; class Lentisphaeria; order Oligosphaerales; family JAFGRS01; genus JAGVUW01. Next base: position 4,279 of record JAGVUW010000366.1, read on the forward strand.
CGAGGGCGCCGTAGGGCTGGCTGGTGACTGGCATGGTGGGGACCTCCGCAATTCCGACATACCGCCGGCGGCGACCGGCCGCCCGGGTGGGCGCGCCGTGGTCGCGGACTGGCCTTAACCTAGCCTGGATTACTCGCGAAGCGCGGATGCTTCGCTCACAATCCACGTGCGCCGCACTGCGCCGCGGCGCCAGTTTCGACGCGCACCGCTCCGCGTCGCTTGCTCAAGGCTAGCCGCCGAGAGCCCCCGCCGCGAGGGCCGGGCGGTTCTCAGGCGCGGGGTGCTCCAGAGGCGGGTTCTGGCACCCCTCCAGGGTGCGGGGCTCCTGGACCCGTGTTCCGGGGGTCGGGCTGCGCGCGACCCCCGGCTACGATCTGGCACCCCTCCAGGGTGACCGCCGACTCTGGGTCGGGCTGCGCGCGACCCCCGGCTACGATCTGGCACCCCTCCAGGGTGACCGCCGACTCTGGGTCGGGCTGCGCGCGACCCCCGGCTACGATCTGGCGCCCCTCCAGGGTGACCGCCGACTCTGGGGGGTCGGGCTGCGCGCGACCCCGGCTTGCGATCTGGCACTCCTCCGGGGCCGCCGCTGGCGCGATCGTGAATCCGCGGCCGGGCATCCTACGGCATTGCCCTGCGGCAAACACGCATTACGTTACTCAGAGCAGTTGATCCGTAGCGACGCAGCAGGCAATCGAAGGTCGGAGGCAGCACCACCCATGACAGCGAAAGTGCGGTTCCTTCTTGCATGGTCCATCCTGGTCGTGGCCATCGTGATGCAGGGCTGTGTCACGGCCGCTGCCGTGGGCGGCACCGCCGCCGCCTTCAGCGGAGGCGCCGTCTATCGCCGAGGCTGGTACCGTACCGTCGTGCCCGCGCCCCATTACATCGTCGACAAGGCCATGCGGGCCACCGGCCGCCGCGCCGGGCTGATCGAGCGCGAGCGCGTCTGCGACGGCTACAAGAGCTTCTACCGCTACCAGGACCTGCGCGACAACAAGGCCAAGATCAAGCTCAAGGCCGTCACGCCGGACTCCACCCGCGTCTACATCCGCATCGGCTTCTGGGGCGACCGTAACTCGTCTGTGGAGCTCTTCCAGGGCCTCCAGGAAGACATCGACGCCCTCAGCAAGTGACCGCGCGGCAAGTGTTGCCGCGTCCGCTCCCGGCTCGGCCGGGGCCCGGTTGCTGACACCGACCGCCGCCGCCCCGGGCGGCGGTCGCGCCTTGCCCGGCGGTCGTGGAGGAGTCCACGCCATGCTGCACGTGCATACCGGCGACGCGGCCGCCGAGGCCCTCCCCAAGTCCGGCATCAGCGGCGACCAGGCCGTCTGGACGGACGTCCTCATGGTCGGCCCGCTCTCTGCCGACCTCACCTCCGACGCGGCCCGCCGTCAGCGTGCCGAGGTCCTCAGCGCCTCCACCGGCGGCGCGATCTCGCCGGCGCGCTGCCTCCATCGCCTGGAGCGCCAGGAGGAGTCGCTGCGGGTCTGGCGCGATCATGACGAGGTCGTCCTGTGGACGGACTCCTGCCTGTACGACCAAGCGATCCTGGTGCGTCTCCTGGCCTGGTTCGAGGCGGTTCCCGAGGCCTTGCCGCGTCTGCGTCTGATCTGTCTGGACAGCCATCCGGCGGTGCCGGTCTTTCACGGCCTCGGCCAGCTCTCGTCGGCGCAGTTGGCGGCGCTGCTGCCGGAGCGCGTGGCGGTGACGGCGGCGCAGTTGCGGACTGGCCGGCGCGTCTGGGACGCCCTCTGCCGGACGACCCCGCACGACATCGAGGCCCTGGCCGTGGAGCCGTACCCCGGGCTGCCCTTCCTGGGGCGTGCCCTGCGGCGCTGGCTGGAGCTCTACCCGGCCGTGGAGAACGGCCTCTGCCGTCTGCAGCAGGAGGTCCTCGAAGCCCTCGCGGCGTCGCCCGGTCCCATGGCACCGCCGGCCCTCTTCGCCGCGGTCTCTGAGCGCGAGCGCCCCGCCTTCTTTGGTGACACCATGCTCTGGCAGATGCTCAATGCCATGGCCTTCTGCCGGCACCCGCTCCTGCATCTGGACGGCGCCGCGCCCCTGCCGCAGTGGGACACCCAGGGCATCGGCGCGCGCCGGGTGACGATCAGCGCCATCGGCCGGTCCGTCGCCTTGGGCCAGGCCGACGCCCTGCGCCTCAACGGCATCGACCGCTGGCTTGGCGGCGTCCGCCTCGATGGCACGCCGGAACACGACTGGCGCTGGAATCGCGCCGCGGGACGCCTCCAGCGCGGACCGCTGAATCAGGGAGGATCCTGCCGCTATGGCTGACACGCAACGCCGGCTCGGACGCACCGACATCACGGTCTCGACGGTCGCCATGGGCTGCTGGGCCATCGTCGGCGATGCGACCTGGGGGCCTCAGGACGAGCACGACGCCATCGCGGCCATCCATGCCGCCCTCGACAGCGGCGTGACCTTCTTCGACACCGCCGAGGGCTATGGCGGCGGTCTCTCGGAACGCCTCCTGGCCCGGGCCTTGAAGGGCCGCCGCAGTGAGGTCGTCATCGGCTCGAAGGTCAGCCCGAATCACGTCGCCACCGAGGCGGACCTGGTGCGGAGCTGCGATGCCAGTCTGGCCAACCTCGAGACCGACGTCATCGACGTGTACCACCTGCACTGGCCGAACCGTGCCGTGCCGATCGACGAGATCCTGGCCGGCTTCGAACGCCTCCGCCAGGCCGGGAAGATCCGCGCCATGGCGGTCTCGAACTTCGGCCGGCAGGACCTCACCGAACTCCTCGCGGCCGGCCGCTGCGAGGCCAACCAGCTTCCCTATAACCTCCTCTGGCGCGCCATCGAGCACGAGGTCGCGCCGATCTGCGTCAAGCACGGGATCGGCATCACCTGCTACTGCCCGATCGCCCAGGGCCTCCTCACCGGCAAGTTCGCCAGTGCCGACGAGGTGCCGCCGGGCCGCGCCCGCACCCGCCACTTCGCCTGCACGCGGCCCCAGGCCCGGCACACCGAGCCCGGCGCCGAGGCCATGACCTTCGCCGCCATCGCCGCCATACGACGCCTCGCCGACGGCGCCGGGCTGCCCATGGAGCAGGTCGCCCTGGCCTGGCTCCTGACCCGGCCCGGCGTCGCCTCGGTCCTGGTCGGCGCCCGCGATGCCGCGCAGATGCGCCGCAACGCCGCCGCCATGACCGCGGTGCTCAGCCCGGCGCTCTGCGCCGACCTCGATGCCGTCACCGCCGGCCTCAAGGAGCACTTCGGCACCAACCCGGATATGTGGCAGTCCCAGTCGCGCTACCGCTGAGAGCGCCGCAGGCATGGCGCCGCGGCCCCGGCGCGGCGCTCGATCGCATCATACGGGCGCGATTGGGGTTGCGCGATGCTGAAGGCGCGCCACATTCTCTGCGGGCCGTGCCGGGTCCCGCCGGCAGCGGACTCTGCCTCACCAGGGTGACGATTCGGAGCGATCAGGAGTGACGACCATGGCCACGCGCAAGACCCCGAAGACGGCCGCGCCGAAGACGACCGCGGCGAAGGCGAAGACGGCCCCGGCAAAGGCGAAGGCCGCGGCCGCCCCGGCGAAGGCCGTCAAGGGGAAGACTCCGGCGAAGGCCGCCCCGGCGAAGGCCGCTGCGAAGGCGAAGGCTCCCGCGAAGGCCCCGGCGGCTGCCGCGAAGGCGGCGAAGAAGGCCCCCGCGGCGAAGGCCGTGGCGAAGGCGAAGGCCCCCGCGAAGGCGGCGACGAAGGCGGCGGTCGGGGCGGCGCTGAGCCCGCGTCAGGAGACGCGTCGGTGGTTCCGGGGTGCCAAGTTTGGCATGTTCATCCACTGGGGCATCTACGCCCTCATCGGCAAGGGCGAGTGGATTCGCACCGTCGACAAGATCCCGCTCGAGGAGTACAACAAGCTCCAGCCGGCCTTCAACCCGAAGCGCTTCGACCCGGAGGCCTGGGCCGACCTGGCGCAGCGCGCCGGCATGAAGTACATGGTCATCACCACCAAGCACCACGACGGCTTCTGCATGTTCGATGCCCACAACACGGATTGGAAGGTGACCAAGACCCCGTACGGCAAGGACGTCCTGGCCGAGGTGACGCGCGCCTTCGTCAACCGCGGCCTGGAAGTCGGGTACTACTACTCGATCATGGACTGGCACCACGAGGACTACCTGCCGCGTCTGGAGTGGGAGAAGGCAGATCGGCCCGAGGCGGGCCACGACGTGATGGACTACATCGCCTACATGCGCGAGCACATCCGCCAGCTCATGACCGAATACCGCCCGGCGCCCTTCGTGCTGTGGTATGACGGCGGCTGGATGAACAAGCCCGAGGAACTCGGCGGTGCCGAGACCAACGCCGAGGCGCGGCGGCTCAAGCCCGACATCCTGATCAACGACCGGCACTTCACCAAGGAAGACCTGGTCACGCCCGAGCAGCGCATCCCGGCCACCGGCATGCGCGATGAGAACGGCGAGCCGCTGCTCTGGGAAGCCTGCATCACCATGACCTCGCACTGGTGGGGCTATGACAAGAACGAGACGGTGTACAAGAGCAAGGAGTTCCTCATCCGCATGCTCGTCGACATCGTCTCCAAGGGCGGCAATCTGCTGCTGAACATCGGGCCGAAGCCGGACGGCAGCATCCAGAAGGAGTTCCGTGACCGCCTTGAGGCCATCGGACGCTGGATGGAGAAGTACTCCGAGGCCATCTACGACACCACCGCGAGCCCCTTCAACCTGCTGCCCTTCTACGGCCGTGTCACGACCAAGGGCAGCCGACTCTACGTGCACGTCTTCGAGTGGCCCGGCGACCGCATCGTGCGTCTGCCCAATCTGAAGAACACCATCCAGGAAGCCTACCTCCTGGGGCGGAAGAAGGCTCTGCTGCCGCTGGCGCGCGAGGGCGCCGACTGGGCCATCAAGCTGCCGGCGAAGGCGCCGGACCAGGCTGCCAGTGTCCTGGTGGTCGAGCTGGACGGCGCCCCGTCGGTCGATCCGGTGGTGATTGTCCCCGACACCCGCGGCGTCATCCACCTGCCGGCGCTGTACGGCTCGCTGGAGGGCCCGCACGGCCAGCGCATCCGCTACGAGAGCCGCGACGGCGCCATCCACGCCGGCAACTGGGTGCGTTCGCCCGACAGCATCTCCTGGCGTTTCCAGGCGCCGGCGGCGGGGACGTACACCCTGGTCCTGGAGCAGTCGGTCGAGGCCGGGCAGGGCGGGACGCCCTTCGAGATCTTCGTCAATGGCAAGACGGCTACCAAGATGGCGCCGAACGGGGTGCCCTTCAGCACCGGCGACGGCGCTATCGTCGGCGACGCGGCCCTGTCCTTCACCACGCGCAGCACCGGCGGCGAGTTCAAGGAGCGCCGTGTCGGCACGGTCCTGCTGCAGGCGGGTGAGAACACCCTGAAGCTGGTCGTCGGCAAGCTCGCGCACCAGTCCAGCATGGACCTCCGCGGGGCCGTCCTGCGGCCGTTGCGCTGAGGGCCGCCTGGGTCTTGCCCAGCCGGCGCGACCTACGTGCGGCGCCAGCGGGGCGGCTCGTATGGAACATGGCGGTGTGACGCGCACGGTCTTGTCGCAGACTTTCAGCCTGCGATGCGTAACGTCCCTTTTCCCAGGGCGTTGCCCTGGGCTGATGAATGCTGCCCTTTCAGGGCGCCAGAACGGCGGGCCGCAGGTAGGCGCTGCGAGCGGTGGTTCGTTGTGGCATATCCGGCGCGCCGGGCGCCGGCGGGGCGGAAGTGGGCGCCACGAGCCGAGTGGCGCTCCCCCGGGCGCTGTCGGCGCCCGGGAGGTCCACGGACGGCGCCGTGGACCTACTCGCCCGGCGCCGGTGCCCGCGCCGTAACAGCGGGCTACAGCCCTTTCCGGAGAGGAGTGCAGAGCGATGGCGAAGGCGATTCGCGTGGGCGTCCTGGGCGTCGGTCGCGGGGCACACCTCGGGGCGGTGGCTGAGAAGGTCGGCATGGAGCTGGTGGCGCTCTGCGACAGCATCGAGCCGAAGCTCGAGCAGGCCCGCCGGCGGCTGGGCGGCGAGCGCATCACCACCTACACCGACTACGCGCGCTTCCTCGAGCATGACCTCGACGCAGTCATCGTGGCGAACTACGCCACCGAGCATGTCCCGGCGGTGCTGCAGGCCCTGGCGGCGGGCAAGCATGTCATGAGCGAGTGCCTGGCCATGCTGACCATGGCCGAGGCCGTGCAGCTCGTGGAGGCGGTCGAGGCCTCGGGCCGCGTCTACTTCTTTGCCGAGAATGTGCCCTTCAACGTCCAGTGCCAGGAGATGACCCGCCTCTACAGCAGCGGCGTCATGGGCGACTTCCTCTATGGCGAGGCCGAGTACATCCACCCGGGGACGCCGCAGAGCTCGGCCACCCTCATCTCCGGACCCGACCACTGGCGCGCCTGGATGCCGACGACGTACTACTGCACGCACTCGATGGGCCCGGTGATGATGGTCACGCAGACCCGCCCGGTGCGGGTGAATGGCTTCGTGGTGCCGTATGACTTCAAGGACCCGATGAAGACCGGCAGCATCAGCCGCAAGGACATGGCCGGCATCCTGATGTGCACCATGGACACGCAGGCCCTGGTCAAGGTCATGCCCTGCGCCACCCTGCGCGACCACGGCTACCGGATCCGCTTCTGCTGCAACCGCGGCACCATGGAGTACAACCAGGGCGAGCCCCGCCTGCGCGTCCACCACGAGCCCTTCGACGTCGGGCCGTCGCAACCGCCGAACCGCCTCTACATGCCGGAGTTCCCGGAGGCCTTCAAGGCCGCGGCCAGCACCGGCCACGGCGGCGCCGACTACTTCTGCTGCCACTACTTCGCCAAGGCCATCCGCGAGGGCTCCGCGCCGCTCATCGACGTGTACAAGGCCATCGACATGACCTCGGTCGGCATCCTGGGGTACCGCTCGGCGCTCCAGGGCGGCGTGCCGATCGAGGTGCCGGACTTCCGTGACCGCGACGCGCGCGAGCGCTACCGCCATGACGACTGGAGCCCGGATCCGCGCCGGCGCCGTCCGGGGATGCCCTGGCCGAGTGTCCTCGGCGACATCCCGATCGCGCCCGAGAGCCTGCAGTCGTTCGCCGAGCTGCGCCGCCGCCACGAGGCCGGCTTCTCAACGCCGGTGACGCCGCCGGCACCGCCGGCGCGCTGACGGGTCTTCCGCCGCAGGCCGTGAGCTGCCGGTGACGGAAGCTCCGATGCGTACTTCTGGTGAAGACGGGGGGCGTTCATCTCGCCTGTCTTGGCCTCCCCCGGACAGGTCTCGACGAGGGCATCGGTCGGGCGGCTCCCGTATCCCAAAGGGATTGCGTCCTCCAGCCCAGGGTTGCGGCTTGGCCGCTACCCTGGGTCGCGGTCCCATCCCGCCCATCCAACCCCAAGGGGGTTGCGTCATGGTGCCGCGGCGTCGGCTCCTGGCGATCCGACCGACGCAACCCTCGTTGGGGTTGTTGCCCATGGCCATGGGCTATCCCAGGGTAGCGGAGGTACCGCAACCCTGGGCTCAGCAGAAAGCCGACGGATCGTCTCTCGCCAAAGTGGGAGGGGATCAGGAGCCCAAGCGCGTGGCAACCCGGAGGCCCTGAGGGGGTCCACGGCGTTGCCGTGGACCCGGGTTCACCGACGGCGCGGTGACCCTACTTGCCCGGGCGGTCCACGGCGCTGCCGTGGACCCGGGTTCACCGGCGGCGCGGTGGCCCTACTTGTCTGCGTCGCCGTTGTCCGCGTCATCGGCGGCCGGCGGGCTCTCTGCGGGGGCGTCGCTGCTGTCGGCGTCGGGTTCGACGGTCACCAGCTTATCCAGGTCGGCGAAGGGCGAGAAGATCGAGGGCGCCGGGCCGGCCGACTCGGGCCCGCCGCCGCCGCTGCCGTAGCCGGCCATCTTGTACTTCTCGTGCTCGTGGTCGTGGCAGTAGAGGCAGAGCAGCTCCCAGTTGCTGCCGTCGGGCGGGTTGTTCTTCCAGTTGTGGTCCTTGTGGTGGACCGTCAGCTCGCGCAGGTTCCTGCCGTCGAACTCGCGGCCGCAACTCGCGCAGACGTGGGGCAGGACCTTAAGGGCACGGTCGCGGTAGCCCTGGGCGCGCTCGGTGGCATTCTGCCGCAGCATGGCGCGCAGTTCGGCCTGGCGTTCGGGTGTCGGTGGCGTCTTGCGTGGCTTCATGGTGTCGTCTC
>JAGVUW010000610.1 GCA_019136035.1 Verrucomicrobiota bacterium
ACCGCACACCAATGGAGAACTTGAATGACTCCCACGAAGAGGTAGAATCACCCGGGAAGAGTGGCGGGTTTTGAGCCGACCGCCAGTGGCTGGTTTTGAAGTGACCGGTGACACGCACAAACCCGACTGCTTCCTCAAGCAACCTGACTTCGTAGACGTCCATAGGAGGGAATATACCAGTATTAGTATTTTCTGTAAAGCGGGATCCCAGCCCTTCCGGGCCGTGAGCAGCCCCTCACCCCCAAGTCGACGTGCCACGGTTCAGGCCATGAAGAGTCATCCTGCCGCCATCGGGACCGTCAGAAGACGGGCGTCAGAGCAGCCTCCACGGCGGGCGTGTCGCGATCTGTTAGCGGGACTGAGAAGGGATGCGTGAGTCGGGTAGCGGCAGTGCGCTGACTATTCCACTTACGACAACCCGTTCTTTCGTCTCCCCCCCGTACCCGCGGAATCGAGCGAACGCCCGAACGCTCGGTCGCTAGGCTTTGCTGTTGCGGCAGATACAGCCTGCCATCCCAACCCGAACGCCACCCGACTGCCCCCGCCCGCTCACCCTCTGTCGCACCATGAGCCCGCTGTCCTCTACCCTCTTTGCGGACCGCGGAATCCCTCTGCTTTGACGGTGCAGGTGTTCGGACAGCAGTGCAACACCCTGGGCCAGAAAGAACGTCGGTGCTGTGCAGCGGCGCCCCCTGGCGGTGTAGATCCTGCCGGCTCTGCGAGCAAGGGCGCCCCCACCGCCGGCGGCGGGGCATGCGGAGCCGGCAACCGTGGCCGCGTGCAGACAGGACACCGGCCCGGCCGGGCGGTCCGGTTCTCGCGCTCAGTCCAGCCGCTGCGGCACGACGAACGCCCGCGCCTCCCCGCTACCACGGTAGTTCAAGATCGTGACCTTCAGCCCAGCCCCCTCCAGCCAGACCACGTCACCAAGTGTCTCACCATACTCGGCGGGAGCGATGGGCACTCGGCCGATCTGCTGTCCGTTGCGGAAGCACAGCAGTGCTCCATCGCCAAACGCCGACAGCCTCACGCGTACCTCAACGCCTTGTTCGGGCAACGATAGGGCCACCCGTTCCGTGTGCGGCCACCCAAGGGCCACAAGTATACACAACGAGACCAACGCGCAGGCAACCGCCAGCTTGAGGAACGTCTTCATCAGAGCCCTTTGCTGGTGCAGCAGCAGGAGCAGCTCTGCCAGAAACGTCCAGCACAGCCAAGACCATCGAGGTTGGCCAGCAGATCAGCGAATGCCCCGCGAAGGTCGTTGCCTGGCCCCCATCGGTCTTCGTCCAAGAGCCCCTGGGCGATTGCCGCGTCAAGTAGCAGGTCGCGCGCTTCCTTCGTCAACCCGGCGAGCATCGCCGCCTGCGGCCCCCCGCAATACCGGGCGATCTTGCATGTCGCATAGCAGTGCCGCCACTTGTCGGTCTCATCGCCGCGCTGGGCCATCGTGTACTTGTATATGCCCTCAGCACACAGGGCAACAGCAACTACCGCAAAGCCCCCCAAGATGATGGCGGAGCGGCCGTCAGGGTCAACCGACCCAACGGGAGCATTCCGGGTCATGGCAAGGAGGTTCACCCCGCCCTCCTCCTCAATCGGATCTCTATTCACCCACCTCCCGAGCCCCGGGCTGTAGTAGCGCAGGCCGTAATACGAGAGTGGCCGCGGACGCGGAGGCGTCTGCGAGCCGGGGCGGCGTTGCCAGATCTGCGACACGGTGTGTTTCTACGAGCCTTGGGAAGCCTGCTCGCGGCCTCTCAGAGGAGCTCACGGCGGGGTTCGACGACGGCGGCCGGGACAGAGAAACCCGCCACCGACTCGCCGACGTTGACGAAGTCCTGCTCGGGGTCGCCCCAGAGGACCGGCGGGCGGCCCAGGCTGGTCACCGCGGTGTCGCGCGGCGCCCGGATCACCTGCACCGGCTCGAAGCGGTCCGGCGACCAAATCTCGCCGACGACGGTGCCGGCGGTGACTAGGTCGCCCGGCTGGGCCAGCCGGGCCATGAAGCCCTCGTGCTCGGCGCGCACGCCGTCGTGGGCCCCGCCGTCGAAGATGAGGGTGCGCTCGGGCAGGTCCAGGGGCTCGTCGAGCATGCCCATCCAGCGCAGGGCGTTGAGGACCGCCCGGAAGCCCATGGCGCTGGTGTGGGCATCGACCCGCCGCAGCGGCGGCATTTCGACCGTGATCGCCGGCTTGCCGAGGGCGTCGCGGCAGTAGCGTCCGAACATGCCCTCGGTGCCGGGCGAGTGGTTCACCACGCCGAGGCCCATGGCGATGCCGAGGGCCCGCGAGGTCGGGTCATGGCAGTCGGTGAGGGCCATGGGTGCGTAGAGGTACTCATGGCAGTGCAGGTCGATCATGGCGTCGGCCATGGC
>JAGVUW010000595.1 GCA_019136035.1 Verrucomicrobiota bacterium
CGGCTGAAGCCGAAGGTCATCTGCGTCAGGTCGTTCGTCCCGAAGCTGAAGAACTCCGCCACCTTCGCCATGCGATCCGAGAGCAGCGCCGCCCGCGGGATCTCGATCATGGTGCCGTACTTGTAGCTGAGATCCTTGAGGCCGAACTGCTTCAGAACCTCGGCGTGAATGGCGTCAACGCGACGCTTCGTCACTACCAGCTCGCCGACGTCGCAGGTCACCGGAACCATGATCTCCGGATGCGCCTCCTTACCGGCCTTGATCAGCTCGGCCGCCGCCTCGAAGATGGCGCGGACCTGCATGTCGGTGACTTCCGGATAGGTGATGCCCAGACGCACGCCGCGATGACCCATCATCGGGTTCGACTCGTGCAGGGCCTCGCCGCGCTTGCGCACGGCCGCGACGTCGATGCCCAGGGCCTTCGCCAGCTCGGACTGCTTCTCGACGCCCTGCGGCACGAATTCGTGCAGCGGCGGATCGAGCAGACGGAAGGTCACCGGCAGGCTGCCCATCGCCTCCATCGTCGCCTTGATGTCCTTCTTCACAAACGGGAAGAGCTCGTCCAGAGCCGCCTTGCGCTCTTCCACCGTGCTCGAGAGGATCATCTTGCGCAGGAAGAACAGCGGCTGATCGGAGTTCTCGCCGTAGAACATGTGCTCGGTTCGGAACAGGCCGATGCCCTCAGCACCAAAAGCCCGCGCCGCCCGCGCGTCCGCCGGCGTGTCGGCGTTGGTCCGCACACCCATCGTCCGGAACGAGTCGGCCATCGCCATGAACTTCTGGAAACGCGGGTTCTCGCTGGCGTCAACCATGGCCAGCGCCTCGGTGTAGACGTAGCCGCGGGTGCCGTTGAGGGTCACCACGTCGCCTTCCTTCAACACCAGACCCGTGCCGCTGACCTTGGCCTGCTTGGCCTTGACATCGACATGCAGACCGCCGGCGCCGACGATGCAGCACTTGCCCCAGCCGCGCGCCACCAGCGCCGCGTGCGAGGTCATGCCGCCACGCGCCGTCAGGATGCCGATCGCAGCACGCATGCCCTCGACGTCCTCGGGGTTGGTCTCTTCACGCACCAGGATGACCTTCTTGCCGGCCCGCGCCTGCAGCACCGCATCCTCGGCCGTGAAGACGATCCCGCCACAGGCCGCGCCAGGTCCGGCCGGGAGGCCCTTGACCACCGGCTGGGCCTTCTTCTCAGCCTTCGGATCCACGATCGGGTGCAGGAGCTCGTCGAGCTGCTTGGGCTCGACCCGCAGCACCGCCGTGCGCTCGTCAATCAGGCCCTCGGCCAGCATGTCCATCGCCATGTTCAGCGCCGCCGTGCCGGTGCGCTTGCCAACGCGGCACTGCAGCATCCAGAGCTTCTTCTCCTGGATCGTGAACTCGATGTCGAGCATGTCCGTGAAGTGCCGCTCCAGCTTGGTGCGGATGGCATCCAGCTCGGCGTAGGTCTTGGGCATCGTCTCCTGCATGCTGTGCAGGTGCTTGTTCTGCTCGTTCTTGGTGTCGTCGTTCAGCGGACTCGGGGTGCGGATACCCGCCACCACGTCCTCGCCCTGAGCGTTGACCAGCCACTCGCCGTAGAACTTGTTGTCGCCGGTGGCCGGGTCACGCGTGAACGCCACGCCGGTCGCCGAGGAGTCGCCCATGTTGCCGAAGACCATCGCCTGGACGTTCACCGCCGTGCCCCAGTCGTCCGGAATGCCCTCGATGCGGCGATAGCTCACCGCCTTCTTGCCATTCCAGCTCTTGAACACCGCCGCAATGCCGCCCCAGAGCTGCTGCATCGGATCGTCCGGGAACTCCTGACCGAGGTGCTGGCGCACCAGCCTCTTGAACTCGGTGGCCAGGGACTGGAGGTCCTCCGCCGTCAGATCGGTGTCCTGCGCCACCCCACGACGATGCTTGAAGGCGTCCAGGGTCTCATCCATGATCTTGCGGATGCCCTTGCCCTCGGCCGGCTCGCGACCTTCGGCCTTCTCCATCACCACGTCGGCGTACATCATGATCAGACGACGATACGAGTCCCACACAAAACGCGGGTTGTTCGTCTTCTTGATCATGCCCGGAATCGTCGCCGGCGACAGACCGACGTTCAGAACCGTGTCCATCATGCCCGGCATCGAGCGCCGCGCCCCGGACCGGCACGACACCAACAGCGGGTCCTGCGCATCGCCGTAGCGCATCCCCATCGTCTGCTCGACCCGCCGCAGCGCCGCCGTGACCTCCTGCGTCAGGCTCGCGGGCAGACGGCAGCCGCCGTCGTAGTAGGCCGTGCAGCACTCGGTCGATATCGTGAAACCGGCCGGCACGGGAACGCCGAGAAGGCACATCTCGGCCAGATTCGCACCCTTGCCACCCAGGAGGTTCTTCTGCG
>JAGVUW010000386.1 GCA_019136035.1 Verrucomicrobiota bacterium
CTTGCGTGTCATCATCTCCATGATCTGCTCGCGGCTCTTGGCCGAGGCCAGCTCGTTGCGCCAGTTGCGCACCAGGCTGACGCCCTCGACGCTGAAGTTCCGCACCCGCCAGGCGGCGCCGGCCGCGTCGAAAACCAGGGTGTAGCCGGTCTGTACCTCGGCGCCCTTCGGGGTCGTGAAGATCACCTCCAGGGTAAGGCTGCCGTCGGCCTGGCCGGTGCCATCGCGGTAGTCGACGCGGATCTGGTTCACCTGGTCGGGGTCGCCGGTGACGATCTGCTGCTCAACCTGGGTGAGGTAGTAGAGGACGACATACTGGCTGAACAGGTCGGCGAACGCGCCGGTCTGCGCCTCATCGAACATCGGGCGCTTCCGGCCGAGGACCCAGCGCGCCATCGTCGGCCAGTCGAAACGCTGGTCGAGGACGGCCCGCAGCTCGGCCAGGAGCCGGTCGCTGGCCTCCGGGACGAACAGCTCGCGGGTGCGGAAGATCTCGAGGACCTTCTCCGAGGTCTCGCGAATCTGCGCCCGCGCCAGGGCCGGGTCGGCCTCAGCGCCGCGCGCGGCGCCGGCCAGGCCCGCCAGCAGGGCCAGCGTCAGGATGGGCAGGGCATGCCGGAATCTCATCATACTCGGAGCCTCCTCGGCGGCCGTGCCGCCGTCAGTCCTTCTTGCCGAAGACGAACTTCGAGATCATCTGCTCGAGGTCGACCGCCGGCTCGGTCTCAACGATGGCCCCGCCATCAACCAGGAGCTCGTCATCACCGCCGGGGCTGATGGCGATGAGCTTCTCGCCGATGAGGCCGCGCGTGCGGATCGAGGCGATCGAGTCGGCCTGGAGCTTGACGCTGCCGTCGATCGACATCAGCACCTCGCCCTGGTAGTCGGTCAGGGCAATGCGCGCGACGCGGCCGATCTCGACGCCGGCCACCGCCTTGACCGTATAGCCCTGGCCGCGCACGACCTCGCGCCGGGCCAGCCCGATGGAGAGGTGGGCCAGGGCCAGCACGCCCGCCACGACGAAGATGCCGACAAGAATCTCGACCAGACGACGATGCCGCATTGTCACGTCTCCAGACCATTCCGACTGCGCCCGTTCGACCCCGCCGCGTCCTCGGCGCCAAGCAGACCCAGAATCACCTCGTCGGTGGACACGCGGAGCTGCTCGGGCGTTCCGTCGAAACGGACTTGGCCGCGATGCAGGACGAGCACCTGCTGGGTAATATCGAAGACACGCGGGATCTGGTGGCTGACCATGACCCCGGTGAAGCCCAGATCGCGCTGGCAGCGCGCGATGAGGTCGAGGATCGACTGCGCGGTGATGGGATCCAGGCCGGTGGTCGGCTCGTCGAAGAAGAGGATCTCCGGCTCGAGCACCAGGGCCCGCGCCAGCGCCACGCGCTTGCCCATACCGCCGCTGATCTGCGCCGGGAGCTTCGCCTCGGAGCCGCTCAGGCCCACCTGCGCCAGGGCCGTGGCGACGCGCTCGCGCACCGAGCGCTCGGGCAGCCGCAGGCACTCGCGCAGCGGGAAGGCGACGTTGTCCAGGACCGTCATCGAGTCGAACAGGGCGCCGCCCTGGAAGACGAAGCCGAAACGCCGCCGCAGCCGTCGCAGGGCGTGCCCGCCGAGGTGGGCGAGGTCCTCGCCGTCGACGAAGACCTGGCCGCGGTCCGGTCGGACGAGGCCGGCCAGGTGACGCAGAAGCACGCTCTTGCCATGGCCGCTGCGCCCGATCAGCGCCGCAAAATGGCCCTTGGGAATGCTGAACGAGACGCCGTCCAGTACCGGGACCTCGTCAAAGGCCTTATGCACATCGACCACGCGGATCATGGCGTCCATCAGAACAGCACCGAGGTCATGAAGTAGTCCCACACCAGGATCAGCACCGAGGCGAGCACGACCGCCTGGGTGGTGGCGCGGCTGACGCCCTCGGCGCCGAAGCCGGCGTGCCAGCCCTTGTAGCACGACACCCAGCAGATGATTACCCCGAAGGTCAGGGATTTCCAGATGCCGCCGGAGATGTCACTCCACTCGAGATACTGCGCCACCTCGGCCAGGTAGGTGCCGCCGCTCATGCCCAGAGTCCGCACGCCGATCAGGTAGCCGCCCCAGATGCCGATGACGTCGAACATCGCCGTGAGCAGCGGCATGGCGATCATGGCGGCCAGGAGATTCGGCACGACGACATAGCGGAAGGGATTCAGCCCCATCAGCTCCATGGCATCGAGCTGCTCGCTGATGCGCATGATGCCGATCTCGGCCGTGATCGCCGAGCCGGCCCGCCCGGTCACCATCAGCGCCGCCACCACCGGACCCAGCTCGCGCACCAGCGACATCGCCACCAGCGGCCCGAGAAAGGCGTCCGAACCGAATCGGCTCAGGGCGTGGTAGCCCTGCAGCGCCAGGACCATCCCCGTGAAGCCGCCGGTCAGGGCAATCACCAGCACCGACTGGGTGCCGATGAAGACGATGCGGTTCAGGACCAGGCGACCCTTCCAGGGAGGCGTCAGGGCGCAGACGACGATCTGCAGAAGGAACAGGCCCATGCGGCCCACCGCAGACAGGCTGTGCAGGACGATGTGTCCTACTTTCTGCAAGGCATCCAGAAGCACAAACAACCTCCGCCCGGACGGCGCGCGCCGCCCGGAATACGCGCGCATTGACGCTGCGGCCGCGCTGGATCGGCCTGACGCCGCAACCCACTCAACGTATTGCCGCGGCAGGTAAAGACAAGTCCCCCGCCGTCCCGCTCCAGGGCTGATCGACGATCGCGTCAGTGCTCGCCTGGTCACCCTGAAGTGGCGCCAGATCGTAGCCGGGGGTCGCGCGAGAGCACGCCCCCCGGAAACGCGAACCCACGAACCACGCGCCCTCCTGTGGAAATCGACCGCGATTTCCATGGTGACATGATCGGGGCCGGCAAGCGCCCCGCGGGCGCTGAAGGGGTGCCAGAACCGGACTTTCGAACAGCCCTGGCACCGCTCAGTCCCACTGGCGCCGCCACAGCGCCCACAACCGCCGTGAGCCGTCGGCATAGGTGTCGGCACGGCGCAGGTCGACGCTGCGGGTGACCGAGAGCCGCCGGCTGACGCCTGACGCGGTCACCGCCTCGACCTCGAGGGTCGCCACCGGCGACTCAGTCAGCGAGAAGCGCGCCTTGATGCGGCCGAGCAGGGCCGCATCGAGGCTCTGGTCCAGCGGCACGCCCTGCTCCTGCCAGAGCTGGCGGGCT
>JAGVUW010000794.1 GCA_019136035.1 Verrucomicrobiota bacterium
GGGCGATCAGGGCGGCCAGGCGGGGCTGGTTCTCGTTGTAGAAGAGGTTGGAGACATGCACCAGCTTCCCGGCCTGGGCCTGCAGGGCCGCCGTCACCCGCGGGTGGCAGTGGCCGAGGTTGCAGACGCCGATGCCGGCGCTGAAGTCGAGGTAGCAGCGCCCCTGGCTGTCCCAGACGCGGACGCCCTCGCCGCGTACGAGCATCAGCTCGGCCGCGCCGTAGGTCGCCAGGACGTGCCGGCGTTGCAGTTCAAGGGTGCCGTCATAGTCAGTCGTGTTCGACATGGTCTTCTCTCTTCACTGGCAGGCTGTCGGATCGTTCGGACGTCATGGCCGAGCCGGCGCCGGACGCGGCCCCCCGGGCGTCAGCCGGCTCGGCGGCAGGGGCAGTCAGCGGCGGACAGGCCCACGGGCCCTGAGACGCGGCTCAGCCGTCCTGTCCGCCGACGCTTCGTCGGACCAGGGTGCGGTCGAAGTAGTTGATGGCCATGCCCGCGTCCACGACGAGGGTCTGCGCGTTGATGCCGCTGGAACGCGGGCTGAGCAAGAACGCGGCCGCGTTGGCGGCCTCGCGGGTCTCGAGGGCGCGGCGGCGGGGGATGACCTTCTCGGCATAGAGGAAGGCATCGACGTAGCCGGGTATGCCGGCCGAGGCGCTGGTCTTGAGCAGGCCGGCGCCGACGGCGTTCACCCGTATGTCCGGCGAGACCTCGGCGGCGAGGCTCTTGGCCAGGAAGACGACACTCGAGTCGAGGGCGGCCTTGATCGGGCCCATGTAGCCGTAGCTCTCCGAGGCCATCCGCGTCGTCGAAATCGACATGGTCACAATGCTGGCCTGCGGACTGAGCAGCGGCCGCAGGGCGTTGACCAGATTCAGTAACGAGAAGCAGGAGACATCGACCGCCTGCAGAAAGTCGGCCTTGGGGGTCTCGTGGAACGGCCGGAAGCCCTGGCTGAAGTTGGCGAAGGCGATCGAGTGGAAGAGCCCGTCGAGGACGGGGGCCACCGCCCCGACCGCCGCCGGCAGCGCTGCGACCTCGGCGTCATTCTCGACATTGCAGAGCAGGACGGGCGACTCGCCCAGGAGGCCGCCGGTGCGCTCACGCGTCTCGGCGTCGCGCACGACGTAGACCAGGCGGGCCCCGGCCTCGGCCAGGACCTGGCTGGCCGCCCAGGCCACGCTGCGGCGGTTGGCGACGCCAACCACCAGGATGGTCTTGCCTTGGAGCTGGAGGAAGTCCATGATCGCATACCATACCGGCTCTTCGGGTTGTCTCAACGGCTCGACGGCGTTTTGGGCCATGGCGCCCGCGGCGCGCGCGTGCCGGCCGCGGGCGCCGTGGCCAACAGGGGTTACATTGTTAGGTCATGACAGCGCGTCTGTCGGCATGGGTGAACGCATGAGCGAGGCCAGAGCCAACCCCGATCCCGAGGTCCTGATGGAGCTTGGCGAGGCCTTCGCGGCTGGCTTCTTCGAGCTGCCCGACGCCTCGCCGCTGCGGCGCTGGTCGCGGGCGGTGCGCCGGCGCTTCGAGTACCGCCGCGTGCCGGTCTACGAGGGCACCCGGCTCTACCCCAGCGGGCCGCACACCCCCGGCCCTGAGAATGCCATCCTGGCGCCGTGCTACTCGTTCACCTGGTCGTACCGCCGCGCCGAACTCCAGCGTCGCCTGCCGACGGCCGCGCCGCGCTGTCGTGCCGCCCTCGAGGCGATGGACCAGGCCCTGACGGCCCTGCAGGGCCATCTCGACTGCATCCGCACGCCGCACACCGTCGGCGGCCGCGGCTATACCCACAGCATCCCGAACTACGGCCGCGTCCTGCGCGAGGGCCTGGACCGTTACGAGAGCCGCCTGACGGCGCGTCTGGAGGCCGCCCGTGCCGCCGGCCGGGCCGGGGATGTGGATTTCTGCGAGGCCCTCCTGGATGTCCTCGTCGGCGTCCGTGCCTGGCACGCGCGGCTCCGCCAGGCGCTGGCGGCGCGGCCGTGCGAGGACATCGCCGCCGAGGCGCATCGCCGCCGCCTCATGGCCTGCCTGGAGCAGGTGCCCATGCAGCCGGCGCGGACCTTCGCCGAGGCGATCACCGCCTACAACCTGGTCTTCTACCTCGACGACTGCGACAACCCCGGCCGCGTCGATCAGGAGCTCATCGGCGCCTACCGCCGCGACCTGGCCGAGGGCCTGGTGACGTATGAGGAGGCCGAGGCCTGCATCCACGAGCTCTGGCAGAACACCGACGCCAACAACGGCTGGAGCGCCACCATCGGCGGCTCCACGAGCAGTGGCGAGGCGGCCTACAACGAGCTGACCCTGATCTGCCTGCGCGCCGCCCGCGGCATGCGTCGCCCGAATCTGCAGCTCCGCGTGCGCCGCGACATGCCGGAGGCCGTCTGGGAAGAAGCCCTCGACACCCTGCGCTCGGGCACCGGCCTGCCGGCCCTGCACAACGAGGAGGCCTTCCGCGAGTCGCTGCTGCAGGCCCACCTCGGGCTGCGCCCGGCCGACCTGGCCATGATCAACGGCGGCGGCTGCACCGAGACCATGGTCCACGGCTGCTCCAACGTCGGCTCCCTGGATGCCGGGCTGAACCTGCCGCTGGTCCTCGAGGCCAGCCTGCGGCGGCTCCTCCCGGTCGCGACCTCCTTCGATGCCGTCCTCGAGGGCTTCCTGCAGGACCTGCGCCAGGCCGTCGACGGGGTCACGCGCGAGGTCAATGCCGACCAGGAGGCCAAGGCCCGCCTGCGCCCGCAGCCCATGCGGACGCTCCTGGTCGACGACTGCATCGACCGCGGCCTGGAGTTCCATGCCGGCGGGGCGCGCTTCAACTGGAGCGTCATCAACATCGCCGGACTGGCCAACGTCGCCGACTCGCTGGCGGCGTTGCGGCAGGTCGTCTTCGAGCAGGGCTTCGTCTCGGGTGCGGAGCTCCAGGCGGCCCTGGAGGCCGACTTCGCGGGCTGTGAGGCCCTGCGGCGGCGCCTGGAGGCCTGCCCGCGCTTTGGCAACGATGACCCGGCGGTCGACGCCCTGGCGGCGCGGGTTGGCGAGGCCGTCTTTCGCGAGCTGCTCGCCCACGCGCCCTGGCGTGGCGGGCGCTTCCTGGGGTCCTGTCTGATGTTCGTCACCTACGCCGCGGCGGGGGCCGCGGTCGGCGCCACGCCCGACGGCCGGCGCCGCGGCCGGCCCCTGGCCGACTCGGCCGGGCCGGTGCAGGGCCGCGACCGGCATGGGCCGACCGCCATGCTCAAGAGCGTGACGGCGCTGCCGCACCGCCTGGCCCCGGGGACCCTCGTGGTCAACGCGCGCTTCGCCGCCGAGCTCTTCGACGCGGCGCCGGGGCGCGATCGGCTCAAGGCCTTGGTGCGCGGCTATTTCGACCTTGGCGGCATGCAGTTGCAGATCAACGTGGTCGATCAGGAGATCCTGCGCCGGGCCTGTGCGCACCCGGAGGACTACCCCGACCTCGTCGTGCGTATCGGCGGCTACTCGGAGTACTTCCATCGGCTCAGCCCGGAGCTGCGCCAGTCGGTCCTGGAGCGCACGGAACACCGTTGACGACAGCGGATGCGGAGACCATGCCTGTGAGGTCCATGATGCGTAGGTATCTGACGACGGCCGCGGCTCTGTTCTTCACCGCCTCGCTGTGGCCTTGCCACGCTGACGAGGCGACGGCGCGGCGCGAGCTGGCGGCCAGCCTGAGTCGCCAGGAGGCCCTCTTCCGTCAGTCGTTCTCCCTGCCGGTGACCAGCCCCGAGATCAACGCCCTGCTCAGCGCCGAGATCGCGCGCAGCACGCAGGCCATCGGCATGCCGATGCAGCTCACCATCAGCCATTTCACCTACGACCACGTCCCGGCGCAGTCGCGCGTCGCCCTGTATCTGGCCAACCTCGCCCCGGCGCAGGCCGAGTTCATGGAGCGCCAGGCCAACCAGATGATTCAGGGCAGCGGCATCGACGACGCCCTCAAGCTGGTGGCCCTCGATGCCTTCAAGGAAGGCCTGGCCTTCCTCAGCGCCCGCCAGGCCGCCAGCCAACTGCGCCAGGAGACGCCGGCACTCGCCGACTTCTCCGTCGACGGCGGCCGGCAGGAACTCATGCCCGGACTGGCCCTCAGCGAGGTGTGGTTCCGCTTCGAGCGGCAGGCCAAGGCTGTCACCGCCATCCAGTTCCGCTTCAGCAACGGCAAGAAACTCATGGCCAGGATGCGCTACACCGAGGCGGCTTTGCCCGGCGGCGGGACGGTCCCGGTGCCGGCGGCGGCCGAGATCACCCAGGACGCCATGACGGCGCCCCAGGACGGCGTCACCATCCCCCAGAAGGTCACTCTGCGCTACGGCACCTGCACCTTCCGGCGCATGCCCCCCGCCGCCCCGGCGCCCTGACGGATCTTCCTCCACTGGCCGTTACCTGCCAGTGACGGAAGCTCCGGCGGTCAGCGCCTGGCGCCGGCCAGCCAGGCCGTCAGGCCGAGGACGGCGTCCTTCTCGGCGCCTTGGAGGCGCTTGGTGTAGCCGTAATAGCACCCCGAGAAGAGCACGCGGCCCTTGCCGACCTCGCCGATGACATACACCGGGTCATCGAAGAGGTTCCGGATGAGGGTCGTTCCGGCGGCGCCGGGGACGAAGATCATGTGGTCGCCGAACTCGGTGGTGAAGCGCTGTCCGGCGGTCAGGCCGGGCAGGGCGGCGTGCGCGGCCGCCACCACCAGGGTCGTGTCGACGACATGCCGCTCGGCTTCGACCTTCTGCGTCGGCACCCCGCGCTGCGCGACCTCGGGGAACGGGCTGTCCATGAACCAGGCCGTGTCGTGCGTGAAGGCCACCGCGCCGCCCTCTTCGACATACTGGCGCAGGTTGCGGCTGATGGGGTGGTCGACGGCCATGTCGACGTTAAAGTTCTGCAGGATCACCACCGCGAAGTTCCTGAGGTACTCGACCGACATGCCGCGCAGGGGCTGCACCTCGTAGAGCCCGGTGGCCTCGAGGTCGGCCTGGAGGTGCGGGCGGCTGTTGTACAGCCCGACCAGCGGCTTGTCGGTGCGCCGCGTCACCGTCGTCTCACCGAGGTTCTCCGGCTTCGACCGCGGCTGCTTCCACAGCGTCAGGGCTCCCGAGGTGATATCGGCGTTGGCCAGGGCAAACCAGCGGAAGTACTCGGGGTGGTCGCTGCGGTAGGTCGGACCCTCGTAGAAGACCCAGTAGCCCTGTGAGACCGCCGCGATCATCGAGGCGTTCTTGCCCGAGAACTCCGGGTCGGCCCCGGCGCAGACCGGGTCGATGCCGCCGAGGTAGACATGCGGTATGCCGGCCTGACGCGGTATCTGCATGGTCTCGAGCAGGGCCCGGCGGTTGGCCTCCAGGGCCTCGGACTCGTCCATGAACTCGGTCGGACGGCCGTACGTCACCGCGTCGCAGAGGACCAGCGGCGCCGCGGCAGTGCCCCACTCCGGGTACAGCGCCGCGGTGATCAGGAGCGTCCCCGGTGCCGGGTAGACCAGCAGGAGGTAGGACGGGTTGATCGCGTCGACGGCCTGACGCAGGTGCCGCGCCCGCTCGCGCCACTGCGCTACCTGGAAGTCGCGGAAGCGCCCCTCCAGGCCCTGCGCCGCCAGCCAGCCGGCACGCTCGCCCGGCGCCAGCGCCGGCGGCAGGGCTACCCCGGCGGCGGCCGCGAAAGCCGCCATGATGCGCTCGTCGTAGGAGAGCCCGTAGTGGTTGCCACTGCCGCCGCGGGCGTAGTTCTCGAAGTCGAGGAAGGACCCCGCCATGGCCGGTATCTCGAGCGAGATCCGGGCATGCTCGAGGATGGTCGCCTCCATCCACGACCAGAGTTCGTCGGAGTTCGGGCTGAAGACATCGCAGTCATGGCCATCGGCATAGACATGCTTGAGGCCGGTCCGGGTGTCGAGACTGCCGCGCATCCAGGCGACGTAGAAGATGCCCTCGTTCTGGGCCATCGCGGCGACCTTGCGGACCCGCGCCGGGTCGGTGCCGCCGATGCGCGGACTGACGACGTTGAAGCCGGCGGCCTTGATCTCGCGGACGTGCTCCGCGGTCATCACCCAGTCGTTGTCGGCCATGAGGACCTTATCGACCAGGATGCGGGGCGGTTCACGCAGGAAAGGATGCACCGCCGCCGCGGTCTCGGCCGCGCCGGCCCCGCAGGCCAGGGCCGCTCCGACCAGGATCCACGCCAGGAAACCGATGTGTCGCTGCATGGCACCACCCTCCGGGGCTGCTTCTGACAACCGCCCGCCCTGGCCACCACGCCGCCGCCTGGCGGTATGAGCCAGGAGCCCGAACCAGCGCCGCCCCGGTCGAGCCGGGACGGCGCTGGCTCTGGAATCAAACGCCGTTCAGGCGATCAGACCACGTAGGTCGAGGCGGCCGTCGAGCCGCCGCGGCCGGTCCAGTTGGTGTGGAAGAACTCGCCGCGCGGCTTGTCGACGCGCTCGTAGGTGTGCGCGCCGAAGTAGTCGCGCTGGGCCTGCAGCAGGTTCGCCGGCAGACGCGCCGTGCGGTAGCCGTCGAAGTAGGCCAGGGCGCTGGTGATGGCCGGCATCGGGATGCCCTGCTTGGCCGCCGCCACCGCCACCCGGCGCCAGGCCGGCTGGGCGTCGCGGACGATCTTAGCGAAGAACGGATCGAGGAGCAGGTTGGTCAGGCCCGGGTTGCGGTCGAAGGCCTCCTTGATCTTGCCAAGGAAGACGCTGCGGATGATGCAGCCGCCGCGCCACATCAGGGCGATGCCGCCGTAGTTCAGGTTCCAGCCGTAGGTCTTGGCGGCGGCGCGCATGAGCTGGTAGCCCTGGGCGTAGCTCACCAGCTTGCTGGCGTAGAGGGCCTTGCGGAGGTCGTCCACGAGGCTCTCGCGCTTGCCGCGGAAGGCCGTCACGCGGCCCTTCAGGACCTTGCTGGCCACGACGCGCTCATCCTTGATCGCCGACAGGCAGCGCGCGAACACCGCCTCGCCGATCAGGGTCAGCGGCATGCCTTCGTCCAGGGCGGCGATGGCCGTCCACTTGCCGGTGCCCTTCTGGCCGGCCGTGTCGAGGATGAGGTCGACGACCTCCTTGCCATCATCGTCCTTGTAGCCGAGGATGTCCCGGGTGATCTCGATCAGGTAGCTGTTCAGTTCGCCCTCGTTCCACTCGGTGAAGACCTTGTGCATGGCCTTGTTCGACATGCCGAGACCGTCGCGCATCATCTGGTAGGTCTCGCAGATCATCTGCATGTCGCCATACTCGATGCCGTTGTGGACCATCTTCACGAAGTGGCCCGCGCCATTCTCGCCGACCCAGTCACAGCAGGCCTCGCCGCTGTCGGTGTGGGCGCAGATGGTCTGGAAGATGTCCTTGACATGCGGCCAGGCGGCCGGGCTGCCGCCGGGCATCATCGAGGGGCCCTTCAGCGCGCCCTCTTCGCCGCCCGAGACGCCCGTGCCGATGTAGAGCTTGCCAGCCGCCTCGACCTGCTTGCAGCGCCGGATGGTGTCCGGGAAGTGGCTGTTGCCGCCGTCGATGATGATGTCGCCGGGCTCGAGGTGCGGCAGGACCTGGCCGATGAAGTCATCGACCGCCTGGCCGGCCTTGACCAGCAGCATCAGCTTGCGCGGGCGCTTCAGGCTGGCCACCAGCTCGGGCAGCGAGTGGCAGCCGATGATCTTCTTGCCCTTGGCACGGCCCTGGACGAAGTCGTCGACCTTCGACACGGTGCGGTTGTAGCACGCCACCGTGAAGCCCTTGCTCTCCATGTTCAGGATGAGGTTCTCACCCATCACCGCCAGGCCGATGAGGCCGATGTCTGCCTGTGCCATTGCGCCACGCTCCCTGTTAATCCGGAAACCACGACAAAACCGACGCGACCCTGCTGCCGCGCGCCTGCAGGGAATCCAAACATAACGCCCGGATGCCCAAACGCCAAGAACCGCCCCCGGGCGCATGGCCGTTCCTTGGCTTGGCCGCATCACGCGCCCCATGGCGGCTTCCGGGAACGCTTCGCTTTTGGGTGTTGCGCCGGGCCACGTCGCGGAGGTATAGTGGGGTGCCGGTCTGCCGTATCAGTGAAACGCTTCCCTGGGGTGGGAAGCGCCCGTGGGGGTTCGCCGTTGACGCGATCCGCACCGCTCGGACGGCATACTGAGCACTGCGGGCGCGTGTCCGGGCGGATGCGCGCGGTGTCGGTACCCACCAGCATAGGGAAGGACCACCAATGAACAACGTCGTGGAACAGATTCGCGAGCAGATCGCGACCTACGGGCCGAATCTCCTGGCCGGCCTGGCGGTGCTCGTCATCGGCTGGGTCGTGGCGCTCCTGATCGCCGCGATCGTGCGCAAGGCCCTCTCGAAGGTGTCGATCGACAACACCATCGCCCGCTGGCTCTCCGGAAAGGGCAAGAGCGAGACGATCCCCGTTGAGAAATGGGCCGGCAGCGCGGCCTTCTACCTGGTCATGCTCTTCGTGGTGATCGCCTTCCTGCAGACGGTCAAGCTCGACGTCATCGTGACGCCGCTGAAGTCCGTCCTGGAGCCGGTGATGGGCTACATGCCGCACCTCATCGGCGGCGGCCTCCTGGCCCTGGTCGCCTGGATCGTGGCGACGGTCCTCAAGAAGGTCGTCGGGGGTGTGCTTGCCTCCACCGGTCTCGATGAGAAGCTGGCTGTCG
Organism: Verrucomicrobiota bacterium; assembly: GCA_019136035.1. Taxonomy (GTDB): domain Bacteria; phylum Verrucomicrobiota; class Lentisphaeria; order Oligosphaerales; family JAFGRS01; genus JAGVUW01. The sequence goes on from JAGVUW010000794.1 coordinate 8,668, forward strand.
CCACGACTGGCGAGGGTAAGTCCGTGCCGGCCAGCAGCACCTTCGCCGAGCTGGTCTACTGGCTCGTCTTCCTGCTCTTCCTGCCCGCCATCCTGCAGGCCCTCCAGATGGACGGCCTGATGGTGCCGGTGAACAGCCTCCTGAACAAGGTCTGCGCCTTCCTGCCGAATCTCTTCTCGGCGATTGTAATCGGCGTCGTGGGCTGGTTTGTGGCGCGCATCGCCCAGCGCGTCGTGCAGGGCCTCCTGGCCGGCGCCGGCGCCGACCACCTCAGCGAGCGCTGGGGCCTGGCCGCGTCGCTCGGCAAGCAGAAGCTCTCCGGCATCATCGGCCTGGTCGTCTACTTCCTCATCCTGGTGCCGGTGATCGTCTCGGCCCTCGGCGCCCTGCAGCTCGACGCCGTGACCCAGCCCGCCAGCGAGATGCTCGGCAAGATCCTGGATGCCATCCCGAGCATCTTCGGGGCGACGGTGGTCGTGCTCATCGCCGTGGTGGTCGGCAAGGTCGTCTCGGGCATCGTGACCAACGTCCTCAGTGGCCTCGGCTTCAACAACGTCCTGGTGGCCTTGGGCCTGGCCAAGCAGGCCCCGGCGACGGTCAAGCAGTCGCCGTCCGCCTGGGTCGGCAACCTCGTCCTGACCCTCATCGTGCTCCTGGCCGCCGTGACCGCCGCCGACATGCTCGGCTTCCCGTCGGTCGGCGTCCTCATCCAGGACTTCATCCGCTTCGCCGGACATATCCTCATGGCGACGGCCATCTTCGGCCTGGGCCTGCTCCTGGCCCAGTTCGCGGCCCGCGCCATCCGCACCAGTGACTGCGCCAACGCGCCCCACCTGGCCATGGTCGTCCGCATTGTCATCCTCGCCCTCGCCGGCGCCATGGCGCTGCGCCAGACCGGCCTCGCCGACGAGATCGTCAACCTCGCCTTCGGCCTGACCCTCGGCGCCGCCGCCGTCGCCTTCGCCCTGGCCTTCGGCCTCGGCGGCCGCGAGATGGCCACACGCACCCTGAACCGCTGGTCCGGCAGCACGGGCTGCTGCTCGGGCGACACCCAGCCCAAGGCCTGAAACCCCGAACGGTTGACATGACCAAGGCCGCCGCGGCACCCCGCCGCGGCGGCCTTTTTTTGGCTGGCACCGGGGACACCGGGGACGCTGGGGACACCGGGGACACCGGGGACACCGGGGACACCAGGGACACCGGGGAGACCAGGGACGCTGGGGACGCTGGGGAGGCCGGGGAGACCGGGGAGACCGGGGACACCAGGGACACCGGGGACACCAGGGACACCGGGGACACCAGGGAGACCGGGGACTCTGGGGGCTCTGGGGGACACCGGGGGCCCTGGCGTCACGCGGGGCGCCGCGGCGATTCCCTCCTGGAGTCCCTTATGTCGCTGAGGTCCCTTTGCGGCAGGCCCCAAACGCGCGGCACCTGGGGCCGCGCTCGGCTCGCGCCACCTTGCAGCCCGGCGACGGTGGCTCTACAGGTCCTTCGCTGCGAAGGTGTCGCCCAGGCTGAGGTCGCCGGACTTGAAGCCCAGGGTGAACCAGCGCACGCGCTGTTCCGAGGTGCCGTGGGTGAAGGCATCCGGGACGACGGTGCCCTGGGTGCGTTTCATGATGCGGTCATCGCCGACCGCGGCGGCGGCGTTGAGGCCCTCCTCGATATCGCCCGCCTCGAGGATGCCCTTGGTGCGTTGGGCGTGGTGAGCCCAGACGCCGGCCAGGAAGTCGGCCTGGAGTTCCAGGCGCACCAGCACGCGGTTGGCCTCCTCCTGGCTGCGGCCGCGCTGCAGCGACTGCATCGTCTGCATGGTACCGAGGAGGTTCTGCACATGGTGCCCGACCTCGTGGGCGATGACGTAGGCCCAGGCAAAGTCGCCATGGGCCTCGAGCTGCTTCTGCATGTCCTGGAAGAAACGGAGGTCGATGTAGACGCGGTCATCGCCGGAGCAGTAGAACGGGCCCATCGCCGACTCGGCAAAGCCGCAGGCGGACTGCACGGCGCCGCTGAAGATCACCAGTTTGGGCTCGCGGTAGGTCTTGCCCATCTGTTGAAAGAGCGTGTTCCAGACGTCCTCCGTGTCAGCCAGGATAACGCTGACGAACTCGGTCAGTTCCTGCTCTTCGGCGCTCAGGGGCTGGGCCTGCTCGGCGCTGGCCGGCTGGGCCTGCTGCAGGGCCTGCATCACCTGCCTGGGGTCGCCCCCGAGGAACATCACGATCAGGGCGATGGCCAGGGTGCCCAGGCCGCCGCCCAACGCCACCCGGCCCCTCGAGATGCCGCGCCGATCCTCGACATTGACGCTCTGACGCCTGCCTTTCCAGCGCATGGCTATGCCCCCCTGGAGACCGCCGGACTACCTGCGACGCCTGACGAGACGATAGACGATCAGCAGGACCACCGCGCCGCCGGTCGACAGCAGGAAGGTCCCCAGGCTGAAACCCGAGAGCGTCCCCAGGCCGAGACGTGACCCGAGGAAGCCGCCGACGAAGGCCCCGGCGATGCCGAGGAGGGTGGTGACGATCAGCCCGCCCGGGTCCTTGCCCGGCATGAGGACCTTCGCCACGATGCCGGCCAGGAGCCCCATTGCGATCCACGAGAAGATACCCACGGCAGGATCCTCCATTTGCAGCAGCACCGACACGCCTGGCCCGGAGGCCCATCGCCACCACGGCAGGAAGCAGGATCCGGATCGACTGGCGCGTACCGGGACGAGGGCGGCGGCGGTACCCCTGAGTACGCCGCCGGCCGGGCCTAACCTTCAAGCTAGGCGTCGGCGGGGCTGAAGTCAAGCACATCCCCCGCCACGGCAGGGCAACTCCAGAGTCCGGTTCCGGCGCCTCTTCAGCCAGATCCCCGGCGCCCCCGGGCGCCGGATAGGGCACGACGGAACATCGCTCGCCACCGGTGTGGAGCGCGAGTGTCCACAGACGCGAACGCGTCCACGAGCCGCAGCGGCATCGACAACACCACGACGCGATGTTCCATACGAGGGCGACCGCCGACGTGGCCCTGGAAGCAGCCCTGGCCGCCCGGGGGCGCATGTCCGTTCCGTAGGGTAGTGTCCTCGGTGCTGGCCGTGCGCCGTGGGGTTCGTCAAGCTGGGGCACTGTGGGGGAAGAGCAGATGCCAGCGGCCGTTACGGTG
>JAGVUW010000143.1 GCA_019136035.1 Verrucomicrobiota bacterium
TGGTCGGCCGCGTCGTCGAGTGCCCGCTCCTGCCGGGCAACCGCGTCGAGCCGCTGGTCGACGGCGACGAGGCCTATCCGGCCATGCTCGAGGCCATCCGCGAGGCCCGGCACAGCGTCGCCTTCGTGACCTACATCTTCAAACGCGACGAGGCCGGGCGGCGTTTCGCCGCGGCGCTGGGCGAGGCGCGTCGGCGGGGCGTCGAGGTGCGGGTGCTGATCGACGCCATGGGGGCGCTCTACTCCTGGCCGAGCATCCTGGGGCTGCTCCGCCGCGAGGGCGTCTGCGCGGCGCGCTTCCTGCAGCCCTTCGCCTCCTGGCACCTCATGGCGCTGAATATGCGCACGCACCGGAAGATCCTCGTCGTCGACGGCCGCATCGGCTTCACCGGGGGCATGAATATCCGTCGCGGCCACTGCCTGGACCTGCGGCCGCCACGGCCGGTGCGGGATATCCACTTTCGGGTCGAGGGCCCGGTGGTGGCCGAGCTGCAGGAGGTCTTCGCCGATGACTGGCTGTTCACCACCGGCGAGTCCCTGCGCGGCCCGGCCTGGTTCCCGGCCCTGGCGCCGGCTGGCGCGGTGCTCGCCCGGGGCGTCACCGACGGCCCTGACGAGAACTTCGAGAAGCTGCGCTGGACGCTCCTCGGGGCGATCTCGATCGCGCGGCACTCGGTGCGCATCGTGACGCCGTACTTCCTGCCCGACCCGCCGCTGATATCGGCCCTGAATGTCGCGGCGATGCGCGGCGTCGCGGTCGACATCATCCTGCCGGCGGAGCCGAACCTGCCGCTGGTGGGCTGGGCCTCGCGGGCCCAGTGGTGGCAGGTCCTCCAGCACGGCTGCCGGATCTGGCTGTCGCCGCCGCCCTTCGACCACACCAAGCTCATGCTCGTCGACGGCTGCTGGGTCCTCCTCGGCTCGGCCAACTGGGACGCGCGCAGCCTGCGGCTGAACTTCGAGTTCAATGTCGAGTGCTATGACCAGGCCCTGGCTCAGCGCCTCGGCGACCTGGTCGAACTGCGGCGCCGGCGGGCCCGGCGCGTCAGCCTCGACGACGTCGACAGCCGGGCCCTCCCGGGGCGCCTGCGCGACGGCATGGCGCGACTCCTGACGCCCTACCTGTAGACGCCCTCTTCCGCATGAGAGATCGCGGTGTTGGTGCGCACGGCCTTGTCGCAGACTTTCAGCCTGCGATGCGGAACGGTGGAACCCCCAGGGCGTTGCCCTGGGCTGATGAATGCTGCCCCTTCAGGGCGTCGGATAGGGCAAGACGAACCATCGCTCGCAACCGGTGTGGAGCGCGAGTGTCCACAGACGCGTATGCGTCCGCGAGCCCTCCAGCGCCCATGGCGAGCGATGGTCTGCCGCGCTCCGGCGGGGCGGAGGTGGCGCCACGAGCCGAGTGGCGCTCCCCCGGGCGCTGCCGGCGCCCGGGAGGTCCCCAGCGCCCATGGCGAGCGATGGCTCGCCGGGCGCCAGCGGGGCGGAGGTGGGCGCCACGAGCCGAGTGGCGCTCCCCCGGGCGCTGCCGGCGCCCGGGAGGTCCACGGACGGCGCCGTGGACCTACTCGTTTGGCGCCCAGCGCGGCCCTCAGGCCTCGGCCGACGCGGCCGCTGCGGCCGCTGGGCGCAGGACCATCAGGAGGGTCTCGGAGGCGGCCGGGTCGAACGGGTTCAGGGCGAGGTCGCCGGCGCAGCACACCGTGGTCAGGCCGGCCTGCCGGGCCGCGTCCTCGAGGTCGGCGCGACGGCAGGCGCGCAGGGTGACGCTGCGCAGGGGCTCCGGGCGGCCCTCGCGGCCGTCCCAGGTGGTCCGCAGCAGGTTGAAGCGCACGAGGCCGTCCGGGAGGAAGTCGTAGAAGCGCACGAAAGCGGCGTGCTCGTCGCGGTCGACCGAGACGATGCGCTCGCGCCGTTCCAGGATGCGGTCGTAGTTGAGGACCTGGATGACGGCCAGGCCGCGGCGCTCGAGCAGGGCCGCCAGGCCGCGGCAGGAGCGCTGCAGGGCGCCGGGTTCGACGAGGTGCGGCAGGGTGTTGCCCAGGCAGAGGACGAGGCCGGCCTGGCCGGGCTCGAAGGGCGCGGGGAGGTCCTCGAGGGTGCCGCAGGCATAGGTGGCCTGCAGGCCCAGTCGGCGGGTGTTGGCGCGGGCCTGGACGAGCATGTCCGCGGCGATGTCGAGGCCGGCGGCGCTGAAGCCGGCGGCGGCCAGGGCGCAGGTGTAGGCGCCGGTGCCGCAGCCCAGGTCGATGCCGCGTGGCGGCATCGGCGCGAAGCGTTGGCGCAGGGCCTCGACCAGTCGGCCGGCCTGAGCGACGCGGCGTTCGATGTCGACCATGCCGTCGTAGGTCGGCGCCAGGCTGTTATAGAAGGCCGCCGGGGTGCCCTCGGCAGGCGTCTCGGGGGTGGCATCGGGGCGTGTGTCGGCAGTCATGGCGACCTCGTAGGGCTAGAGGCGTTCCGGGAGGCCGAGTCCGGAGGCGACCCGGGCGGCCTGGGCGTGGCAGATGGCCAGGGCCAGGGCGTCGGTGGCGTCGTTGCGGAGGTTCCCGACCTGGATGCGCAGGAACTGCGCCACCAGGAGGGCCACCTGGGCTTTGCTGGCATTGCCGAAGCCGCACACCGACTGCTTGACCCGCCGCGGGGCGTACTCGTAGATCGGGATCCGCGATCACGGCGCCGCGGGCCGAGCCGAGCATGAGGGTGGTGTGGACGTTCCGGCAGTAGAAGGCGCCCTCGATGGCGGCTTCGTCGGGAGCGTAGCGCCGCACCAGCTCGCGGATACCGCCGGCGAGGCGGCGCAGGCACTCGCTGAAGGGCTCGCCCGGGGCGGTCTGGATGACGCCGCAATCGACCGCGGTCATGGCGGCGCCCTGGCAGTCGACGATGCCGAAGCCGGTGGTGCGCAGGGCCGTGTCGATGCCGAGGAGCCGCCGCGGGCTGTCCGGCGCCGGGCCGGCCGCCGCCGGGCTGTCCGGTCGCAGCGCGGCCGCCGCCGCGGCGCGCTTGCCGGCCAGGAGCGCCTGCAGGGTCTTCAGATCGCGACAACGTGCCATGCTGGGGTGTCCGTTCGGCGTCGAGGGCATTCATGGTGCCGCCATCCGGGGCTCGGGCCCGCCGACGGTCACCGCCGCGCTACTGTAGCGCCTGCCGCCGCCAGCCTCAATAAAGACCGGGAATCGAGCGTCTCCGTAGGTGTACAATCCGGGTTCAGGCGGCGGCAGCAGCAGGTGACGGAAGGTCTGAGGGATGGCGCAGCGTAGGCTCGCAGGGTGGGCCGTGGGTGCCCTGGTGGTCATGTGGTGTCTCGGGGTCTGCGCTCAGGACAGCGCCTGGAAGCACCCCGATGCCCTGGCGCGTCTGCGTATCAGCGTTCAGTCGACTTACCCGCACCAGTTGCGTGTGGACCTCCCCGAGGGCCTCCCCGCGGCGCCGCTCGGCCTGGCGGCCTACGGCCCCGGCGGGGCGCGCGTTCCGGCCTCGCCGGTGATGCGTGGCGAGCGCCCGGTGGCCGCCTGGCTGGCGGTGGGGCGTCTGGCTCAGGCGGCGATGGCGCCGGGCGATGACGGCGTCCTCCTGCCGGTCGAGATCTACCTCCTCAAGACGGCCGAGGTGCCGGCGCCCCTGTCGGACGCCCAGCGCCGCCCGGCCCGCCTGCAGCGCGTCCAGCGCGCCCTGACGACGCGGCCGTTCACCGGCGCCGAGGGCCTGCTTCTCCTCGGCGGCATGGCCTCGCGCGGCCGGCCCATCCACGCGGTGGACGTCGAGGCGATCGGCGCCCTCTCGACTCAGGGCCAGACCATCTCGAACTCCGAGCGTCGCGTCGGGCTCCTGTGCTGGTCGTCGATGCTCGACCTGGCGTCGGCCACGCCGGCGGCCTTCGGTGCGGCGGCTGACGCCGACGTGGCGTGGTTCATCGTCGTCGACGGCCAGCCGCGGGCGTCCTGGAAGGAGTCCGGCGCGGCTGAGGACGGCCGGCGCTGGGGCGCCGCCGCCGATCTGGCCGTCGGGCTGCACACGGTCGAGGTCTTCGTGGTGCAGCGCCAGGACGACGCCCTGCCGAGTTTCTTCTGGAAGGCGGGCGACGCTCCCGCGGCGGCGCTCACCGGCTCCTGCCCGGCCCTGCACCCCGAGGCGGTCGAGGTGCAGCTCGCTCCGGGGGGGCCATCCTGGGGCATACGGCTCGAGTCACCGCGCCGGAGTCTCTTCGAGGACACCGGCGCCGACCTGATCTGCGTCAGCCCGATGGCGGTCGACGGCGGGCCCCTGGCGGCGGTGACGGCGGTGTTCCCCGATGGCCGCCGGGTGGAGGCGTCGGCGCTGTCCGAGGGCCTGGCGGTGCCGTCGCCATGGCTGCCGGCCTTCGAGGCCGTCCTTCCCGCCGAAGCGCCCGCGGCGCCGGCGGTACGCCTGCCGGGCCGACCGGCCTGGGGCAGCCCACTGCGCCTGCGCGCCACCTGCCGGATCGATGAGCTGTCGCCGGTGCTGGCGGCGGCGGCGCCGCTGCCGCTGCAGGTGACGGTCGCCGTGGGCGACGACGACAGCGACGCGCGCCTGCGGGCCCTGACGCGTGTCCTGGCCCGCCAGGTCGACGCCGCCGGCGAGACCCTGTCCGAGTCACCGATAGGCGCGGGCCGTCCCGGCGTCTGCCGCGGCGAGATCGTCCTGCATCCTGCAGCGGTGCGGGTCTCGCTGGAGGTGCGTGCCGGCGGGGCGCTCCTGACCCCCGCCCAGGTCATCCGTGTGGTGCGCAGCGATGCCGGTCTGTCGGGCCTGCGGGCTGCCGGAGTGTCGCTGTTCCAGGAGGGTGAGCGGGCGGTGCTGGTCTGCCAGCCGTTGCGGGCGCTGCCGCCGGCGTCGACGGAGTCGTCTGGCCGCCTGGGCCTCCTCGATGACATCTGCGCCATCCTCGAGACCCCGGGCGCGAGCCTCCTTCCCGAGCGCCTCGTCGGGCAGTCCTGGACGCCGCCGGCGCTGGTCCTGCGTGAGTCGCTCCGCGATGGCGTCGGCGATGGCGTCCTGCCCGGCGTCGAGAAGTTCGCCGCCCTGGCGCGGCTTCTGGAGATGCGGCCGGACACGGTCGTCCTCGCCGTCGGCGCCGCCGACCTGCGCCGCGGCCGGCCGGTCGCCGAGGTCTGCCGTGACCTCCTCTTCATGGCGCAGGCCAGCGCCGCCGCCGGGGTGCGCCCGGTGCTGCTGGCTCTGCCGGAGCTGCCCGGGGTACCGCCGGCCACGTCGCGGCAGGCGGCCCTGCTCTGTAAGGAGCTGGCCTGGCGTCTCGGCTGTGCCGTCATCGACGCCCACTCGGCCGAGCGCCGCGGCGGGCTTGCCGGCGAGGCCTTCGCCGCTACGTTCAGCGTGGCCGACGGCCGTATCGCTCTGGCCGGGCCGAATGACCGCGGCCGTGAGTGGCTCTGCCAGCTCATGGACCGTACCCTGGCCGATCTGCAGGCCGCCCGGAGGCTATGACAGGACCCGCCATGCCCGAGAAGCCCTACAACCTGACCCAGGCGGTCAGCAACGACCCCCTCGCGCCCCGTGGCTTCCCGCAGGCGACGCTGGTGCTATGCCGCTGGCAGCGCCTGGCTGCCTGGGGCCTCCTGGCCGGCCTCGTCCTCTGGGCGATCCTCGACTGGCGCCGCGAGCTGCTCATCCTCAACATCCTCTGCACCGTCTTCTACCTGGCGACGACCCTCTATCGCCTCCTGATCATCGACCTCGCCCTCAGCAAGGCGCGTGACATCCGCCTCGAGCCGGCCGACCTGGAGCGGCCCCCGGATGGCGTGCAGTGGCCGCGCTACGTCATCATCCTGCCGATGTACCACGAGGGCGCCGTGCTGCCGCATCTGGTCGAGTCGATGCGCCGCCTGGACTACCCGGCGGACCGCCTCGAGATACGGCTTCTCGTCGAGGCCGATGACGAGGAGACCATGAGTGTCGCCCGCGGCATGGACCTGCAGCCGCCGTTCCGGATTGTGACCATCCCGGTGTCCTATCCGCGCACCAAGCCCAAGGCCTGCAATGTCGGCATCGAGGATGGCGAGGCCGACTACCTGGTCATCTACGACGCCGAGGACCGCCCGGAGCCCGACCAGCTCAAGAAGGCCGCGGTCGCCTTCAGCCGCATGTCGCCCGAGGTCGCCTGCATCCAGGGCAGGCTGAACTTCTACAACCCGGACTACAACATCCTGACGCGGTGCTTCACCGCCGAGTACGCCACCTGGTTCGGCATGAGCCTGCCCGGCCTGGACTGCATGCATGCGCCCATTCCCCTCGGCGGCACCTCGAACCACTTCCGCCTGCCGGTGCTGCGCGAGCTGGGCGGCTGGGATGAGTACAACGTCACCGAAGACTGCGACCTCGGCCTGCGACTGCACATCCGCGGCTGGCGCACCCGGATGCTCGACTCCACCACCTGGGAGCAGGCCTGCCATGACCCCTTCCTATGGATACGGCAGCGCTCGCGCTGGGCCAAGGGCTATGCGCAGACCTACCTGGTGCACACCCGCGACCTGGTGGGCCTGACGCGGCGGCTGGGCCTGATCGGCAGTCTGCACTTCCACCTCCTCATCGGCGGCTCGATCCTCTGCCAGCTCATCAACCCGGTCTACTGGTTCATGGCCGTCCTCTGGCTCCTGTGCCGGCCGGCCGGCGTCGACCAGTTCTTCCCGGGGCCGGTCTTCGCCATGGGGGCGCTGTGCCTCTTCGCCGGCAACTTCGTCTTCGCCTACACCACCGCCATCGCCTGCGTGCAGAGCGGCGTCGGCCACCTCGCCAAGTACGGCCTGGTGATGCCGTTCTACTGGGTGATGCACAGCGTTGGCGCCTGGAAGGGCTTCCTGCAGCTCATCACGCGGCCGCATCACTGGGAGAAGACGACGCACTTCAGCGTACCGGTGGACAGCACGCCGGGCTCGGCGGGAGAGACGCCATGAGGACACCTGGGGAAGGTTCGCCGGCGCTGCCGGCCGGGTCGGCGCTGACGCGTCGTCTTGGGCCCTGGCTGGTCGTCTTTGGCGTCGTCGCGGCCCTGCGGCTGGTCCTGCCCGGGCGCCCGTCGGATACCGGGCTGGTCCACGAGGCCATCGTCGACTCGCTCCTGTCAGGCCACAACTGGGGTCGCCAGGCCCTCGTCGGCGCCCTCGAGTACCCGCTCCTGCCGACCCTCGGGCTCCTGGGCGCGCGAACCCTGGTCGGCCCGACCCTGGCCGTGGTCGTCCTGGTGGCGGTATCGCAGGCCTGGTCGCTGTGCTACCTGCTGCGTCTGCGGCAGGGCCCTCTGCGTCGGGTGGTGCTCGGTGTGCTGCTGGCGACCGCGGCGTGGGTCCTGCCGGATTTCCGTGCCGCCTGGACGGCTCTGGATCCGCACTGGATTGCGGCGGTGCCCTTCGCGGCGGCGATCTTCCACCTGGCGCGGTGGTTCGACGGGCGTGGCCTGCGCGACGCCGTGCTGACGGCGGTGAATGCCGGCCTGCTGAGCTTCTGCGGTCTGGGCGGCCTCCTGGCCGGCCTTGGCCTGGTGCTGGTGCTGGTGCATGACGTCCGTCGCCCGACGTGCGGCGATGCCGACCACCGCCAGGGCCTGACGGTGCTGGTCTGGACGCCGCTGCTCTACTGTCTGGTGCTCTGGCTGCTCTGGAACTGGCTCGTCCTGGGTGACCTGCTCTTCTGCGTCAAGCACCTCGCCAGCGCCCTGTCGTCGGTCGCCGGAGGCGAGTTCGTCCGCCTGGCCTGGCGGGGCCTCCGGCACACGCCGCCGGTGCTCTGGGCGAGCGCGCTGTGCCTGCTCGCGGTGCTGTCGCCGGCGAACCGCCGCGTCGTCCGCGCCATGCTGGTCCTGTGTGCGATTCTGGCCCTGACGCGCAGCCTCTGCCTGGCGACCGGGCTCCTGGCGGGTGTCTCGACCCTGCTGGTGGTGACCGCCGCCGCCGCGGCGCTGGGGCTCGTCCCGGGTCCGGCCGCAGTGGAGACGGTCGGCGAGCGCCGTCGCGGCGGGCTCTGGCGCGTCCTGGCGACCCTGGCGGCGGCGGTGGTGCTGGTCCTCGACGGCATGGCCCCGACGGCGGCTGACCCGGTGGCGGAAGCCGCCTTTGCCCACGACGCCCCCGCCGCGGTTGAGATCACCGGCTGGATCGACCGCGACTGGACACGATCGCGCACGGCCGTCTTCGGGGTGCGCCTGCCGGCGCTCTACCACGACCCACTGGAACGGCGCTTCGTGGCCCGCATGGACTACCACGAGAGCCTGTTCATGGAGCTCGCCCAGGACGAGGTCATGCACCTCCTCCTGCCCCCGCCCGACGGGCGCTTCTACCCCCGCGGCAAGACCGTCTTCGCGCGCCTCTACGAGGGCCAGTCGTCGATCCTGCTCCTGGAACGGCAGTGGGAAAGCGGCTGGCAGCTCTGGCGCTGTGTCATCACCCCCGATGACGAGTCCCGACTGAAGGACCTCCAGTAGGCCGCGCGCGGGGCTGAGGCGAACGGCAAACGGGGCAGGGGAACGCCGAACGCCCGACGCCCGACGCCGACGTGGCCAGGGACACCAGGGACACCAGGGACACCAGGGACACCAGGGACACCAGGGAGCCAAGGTGCCTTGGCGGCACGAGGGTCTGGAGCACCCCCATCCCGGAGTCCCTTATGTCGCTTGGGTCCCTTTCTGGCAGGCCCCAGCCTCGCGGCTCTGGTACTGCCGCGGGGCCGCGGCCTCCTCGGATCAGGCGCAGCAGGGGGCGCGGACGGTGTTCGTGCCCTCGGCACGGACCGGGTTACGGAGGGTGCCGATGCCGCTGATGGCGACCTCGGCGGTGTCGCCGGGCCGGAGGAAGCGCGGCGGATTCCGGGCCATACCGACGCCGGCGGGGGTGCCGGTGAGGATGACGGTTCCGGGGAGCAGGGTGAAGGCCTGGCTGAGGTAGCTGATCAGGTAGGGCACCGCGAAGATCATGGCGGCGGTGGTGCTCTGCTGCATGACCTGGCCATTGAGGCGTAGGCTGATCGGCAGGTCGGCCGGGCTGAGGTCGGTCTCGATCCAGGGTCCGAGGGGGCAGAAGCTGTCGAAGCCCTTGGCGCGGGTCCACTGCCGGTCGATGCGCTTCTGGCAGTCGCGCGCCGAGACATCGTTGGCGCAGGTGTAACCGAAGACGGCGCCGAGGGCGGCTTCCGGGGGCAGATTGCGGACCGTGCGGCCGATGACGACGGCCAGTTCGGCCTCGTAGTCGACCTCGTCGGGTGCCATCGCCGGCAGGACGATCGGCGCCTCCGGGCCGATGACCGCCGTGGTCGGCTTGAGGAAGATCAGGGGGCGCTCCGGACGCGTGCTGCCGGTCTCGTCGATGTGGTCCTGGTAGTTGGTGCCGATGGCGAAGACATTCGGCGGTTCGACGGGGGCCACCAGGCGGACTTCGGCAAGGCGCAGGCGCTCGCCGGTGGTGCGGCCGCCCGAGAAGGGGGCGCCATCGAGGAGGGCGACGGCGTCGCCCTCGATGATGCCGTAGTGGGTCCGCCCGGCGCGTTCGCAACGACAGTACTTCAAGGCCGCCTCGCTTTCGTCTTGATCGTGTTGTTCCACCGGGCGCCTCCCTGCGATGGAGGCGCTTCTGTCGCAGGGCCGCGTGGCGACGACCGCGACTCCTATTCTTAATACTATGGTGCTCGCCGTGACTCAGAGCCAGCCGGTGACCTGGGCCAGGAGGCGTGTCGTCTCGACGTAGTTGCCCCAGGAGACATCCGAGGGCACGCCGTGGTCGCAGCCGGGGACGTAGCCGCCGTCGGCGACGACGGGTGCGATGCGGTCGATCTCAGCCTTGAGGGCGTCACCGCCGCGGGCCATGGCGCGCTTGTCGACGCCGCCGCGGAAGGCGATGTCGTGGCCATACTCGCGGCGGTACGCCACCAGGTCATTGTGGGCCGCCACCTCCATCGGGTCGCAGACGTCGATGCCGGCCTCGATCCAGAGCGGGATGAGCTCGCCGACATAGCCATCGGAGTCCATGGCGTAGATCGGCACCCCGGCCCGGCGCAGGGCCTCGTGCCAGGCCACGTACGATGGCATGAGGAACTCGCGGGCCATGGCGGGCGAGATCATGCTGTGAGCCTTGAAGGCCATGTCCTCGGAGAGGTGAATCTCATCCGGCACGACATAGCGGAAGGCGCGTTCGAGGAGCCTGAGCACGAAGGCGGTCCAGAACTCGGCCATATCGCGGACGAAGGCCGGGTCGTCGACGAGGAGCATGCACAGGCCCTCGAAGCCGCACCACTCACGGAGTTGCCAGAACGGCCCGTGGATGGACCAGGCGATGACGTGGTCGCGCCTGGCCAGGCGTTCGCCGAGGGCCGCGGGCTGGTCGGGCAGGCGGCCGGGGTCGTCGGCGTCGTAGCGCCAGCGCAGGGCGTCCCAGTCGGCGCGACTCTCGACCGGGCAGGCGATCCAGCGGCGGGTGACGAAGTCGATGGCGTTGCGCAGGTGCGCCGGGGTGAACTCCAGGCCGATCTCGCAGATGTTGCCCTTCCAGTCCTGGACGACCTGGCTGTTGGCGCGCACTTCGAGGACCTTCTCCTCGAAGCACGGGCGCATGCGGTGGTCGATCGGAAAGCCGGGTCCGCCGGCTGGCCAGGGCAGGGCGCCGCCGGCCTGGCGGTAGGCGACCTCGGCGATGCCGCCGGGCGGCACGCTGGTCGGCAGGCCCTCGCGGTACCAGCGCGCCCGGGTCGAGTCGCGGCCGCCGCCGACGGTCAGCGGCACGCGGTCGGGTCGACCGAAGAGGAGGGCCTCCTGCCAGCGTTGCCGTGGAGTCATTGCCGATGTCCTTTTGCGGTCCTGCGATGCCGATTCCGAGCCGCGCCTGGCGACGTCTTGCTCCGCGCCCGAGCGCCGAACCGCGCTGCCGCTGCCCCCCGGAGGTGTTGCAGGAACGCCTGGCGCTGCTTACAGTCTGGGTTGCAGGCCTGCCATGCCGGATTGTGGGCTTCAGACGCGTGCGGTCTGGCAGGGACTCTACCCTCTGCCGGCGGCGGGTGCAACCGGACCGTCCGTCGCCACGGCAACGCCGTCGGGCGCCTGCGGCCGGCCTGCCTGGCGGGGTCGGCGCGGATCGTAAGACAGAACATCGATAGGAGGGACGACCATGATGCGCATGGGCTGTGTGTGTGCTCTGTGGGTGCTGCTGGCCGGCTGTGTGTACGAGGTGCCCTTGGCCAAGGATGGCAAGGACCCGATTGACACGGCGCTCCTCGGGCGCTGGGAGACCACCGATCAGGATGGGCAGGTGCAGGGCCTCCTGGTCCTGCCGTGGAACGCGAACGAGTACCTGGTGCACTACCCGGCCGACGCCAAGGACGGCCTCTACCTGCGCGCCTTTGCGGTCAAGGCCGGCGACGAGCCGCTCCTGCAGCTTCAGCTCCTGGGCGCGGCCAACGGCAGCCTGCCTGACAGCAAGGCGATCTACCACTACGCCAGCGTCCGGCGCCGCGGCACGACGCAGATCGAGATGCGGCTCTTGGAGCCCTCGGTGATCAGCAAGGACCTGGCCACGCCGGAGGCGCTGAGCCAGGCGATCATCGCCCATCGCGAGCAGCCCGATATGTTCGGCGATGCCACGGTCTTCGTGCGCGCCATGCCGCGCTGAGGAGGGTGCCCCTCGCGGGCCGGCGGCCGGGCGGCGGTCCGACGGGTCCGACGGGTCCGGCGGCCGGGCGGTGGTCAGTCCTGGCGGCGGGACAGGTTTTGGGGCTCGAGCCTCAGGCTGGGCTCCAGGGCGCGTGTGCCCAGGTCGATGGGGAAGTGCCAGCCCCAGGCATCGCGGGCCGGCCGCAGCACGAGTTGTCCGCCGAGGCCGCTGGCGCGCCACATCAGGAGCCGCGCCAGGCGTTCGGCCTCGTCGCGCGTCGC
This sequence comes from Verrucomicrobiota bacterium, assembly GCA_019136035.1. Lineage (GTDB taxonomy): Bacteria > Verrucomicrobiota > Lentisphaeria > Oligosphaerales > JAFGRS01 > JAGVUW01. The sequence continues at coordinate 11,893 of JAGVUW010000143.1, forward strand.
CGGCTGTGGCCGGTAGCCGGTGGTCTGGTTATCGCTCTGGATCGGGTACAGGCGCAGTCCCAGGCGCAGGCCGGCGCCGTCGGCGTGGAGCAGGAGGGCGGCCACCAGGCTCCACGGGTGCTGGCGGAAGTCGGCGTAGCGGCCCGGGGTGTTGAAGACGGCATTGCCGAGGCCATGGACGATCCAGCGGCCCTGTCGACAGACGATTTCCTGGGCGAGGTGGGCGCCATGGCCGAGGACGAGATCGGCACCGGCGTCGACGAGGGCCTCATGCAGGCGGACCTGGAGGTCATCGCGCCAGGCGTAGTTGTCGCCGCCGTGGGGGAAGGCCACGATGACGGCACGCGGCCAAGCGGCGCGGAGGGCGCGCACCTGGGCGCGGGCGGTGTCGGGGGTCCAGAGGTTGACGCCCTCGTCGCCGGGCTCGGCGTAGGTGTCGTAGTGGGTGTCGTAACGCTGGTTGTACTCGTAGCCCGTGGCCACGATGACGGTGAGGTCGCCGGCGGGAGTCTGCCAGCGCCGCGACCACGGGGTCGCGGCATGGCGTGGTCCGGTGCCGGCGCCGAAGCTCTCGATGCCCTGGCCGCGCAGGGCCGCCAGGGTATCGGCCAGGCCGGCCTCGCCGTAGTCCATGGCGTGGTTGTTGGCGAGGCTGACGGCGCTGGCGCGCAGGACCCGGAGGGCCCGCAGCGAGGCCTCCGGGTGACCGCGATGGAGGTAGTCCTTGCGGCCGGCCAGCGGCGAGCTGTCGAGGTAGGTGAGCGGCGTTTCGAGGTTGAGGATGACGGCATCGGCGTCGCGAACGAGGGGATGGAAGGCGGCGGCGGCCTGCAGGCCGGCGTCGGGTCCGGGGAGGGCCTTGCCGTCGAGGGTCTCGCGGCCGACGAAGGTCTCGCCGAAGTAGGTATCCCCGGCGAAGACCAGGCGCAGGGGCGGCGCCGCCAGGGTGGGTTCCGCGCCGCCGGCCCGGCCGAGGAGGGTGCCCACGGCGACCAGGCCGATCTGGGCGAGGCGCAGGAGGCGCTCTCCGGCGCGTCGCCGCGCCGGCGCCGCGACGGTGCCGCCGTGGGTGTTTGCGGTGCCGACACGCTGCAAGGGTAGTCTCCGGGGCCGCTGCGGGCGGCTCTCCCGCCGGCGGCGCCACCACGGCGCCGCCGGCGGGGCTTGTGCGGCAAGGCTCCTCAGGCGAGGATGCGGGCGGCGGCGAGGGCCTCCAGGAGCTTCTGGCGGTGGGCGGCGGCCACCGTCAGGTAGCGGCGTTTCCCGACCGGGACGACAGCGCGGGCCTTGTCGCCTGCGATGGCGAGGGCCTTGCCGAGGTCCTCCTGCAGCGCCAGCGCGGCGTGGTCCATGGGCAGCTCGAGGCGGGCATCGCCGGAGCGGTGCCAGTAGACGACGCCGACCTGGCCGCGGCGCTCGAAGAGGTAGGCGCAGACCGCCTTGCTGCCGCCGGCCAGATTGGCGACCGGTTCGCAGTGCGCCAGCTCGAAGTCGCCATCCTCATTGACCAGGAGAGTGAACTCGCGGTCGTTCTGCCGCAGTTGGATCTTCTGTTCCTCGCTGAGCCAGCCGCTGGCGCGGACCTCCTCCCAGCGTCGGAAGACCTCGAAGTTATCGGCGGTACGCGGGTGCTGGTCGAGGGTAGTGAGGTTGGCGTGGATGGAGATCGGGCAGTCCCAGGCGGCGGCCTTGCTGGTGACGAACTCGAGCTGGTCGGGCTGGGTGCCGATGGTGGCATCGCTGGGCACCCAGTAGCCGAGCCATCCGAAGTTCAGGCGGGTGAAGTTGTCGCGCATGCGCGGCGCCTCGCGGCAGGGATGCCGGACGGTCTCGTCCTTGATCTTCTCGGGCTTGAAGATATCGAAGGCGTTGCCGCCCGAGAGCATATGCCAACTGAAGTGCGTCTTGGCGGCGCCCTCGGCGAAGATCGGCTCGGGCTGCAGGCGCCTGTAGACGCGGTACTGGGCGCCGGCGACGTGGTGCCAGAAGGGCGGATTGACGCCCTCGGAGCCATCGAAGTAGATGAACTCAAAGCCGGCATCCCAGATCTGGGCGATGCCCGCGGCGACCTCGTCCTGGAGGTCGGAGTACTGATCGAGGTAGACGCTGGTGGCGCCGAACTCGCTGACATCGAGCAGGCCGAAGAGGGTGCCCTCGGGCTGGGCGTTGACGGTGGTCTTGTCGATGCCGCGCTGGCAGCCGTAGAAGGTATACGGTGCGGTGGTGGTGTAGCCCTCGTAGGAGATCAGCTCCGTGCCGATCTTCAGGACGCGCCGGCCCTTGGCCATGGTCGAGTGGATGGGATTCTGCTGCACGGTGATGGTGGTATCGTCGAGCCCCAGGGGCCGGGCCAGGGTGAAGATGCGCAGGAGATTCAGGCGGCGGTCCGGCGCCGGCGTGACGTAGTGGCTCTCGCGGCCGATGTGGCTGTGCAGGAAGTGGCATCCCGGCGTGATCCCGGC
>JAGVUW010000219.1 GCA_019136035.1 Verrucomicrobiota bacterium
GTCCACAGGCGCGAACGCGCCCGCGAGCCGTAGCCGCATCGCCCGCCGCCTGTCCTGGAGCGCGAGTGTCCACAGGCGCGAACGCGCCCACGAGCCGTAGCCGCATCGCCCGCCCCCTGTCCTGGAGCGCGAGCGTCCACAGGCGCGAACGCGCCCGCGAGCCGCATGGCCGGCGACGGCCCGCCACCGCCGAGGCCCCGCCTACAGCAGCGGCTCCAGCAGATCCAGGGTCCTCTCGATGGCGCCGCGGTTCTCGTCGACGACGCGGCGGGCGCGGGCGCCGAGGTCGCGGCGGCGTTCAGGATCGGCCAGGAGGCCGCGCAGAGCCGGCGCGAAGTCGGCCGCGTCGGCCAGTTCGACCGTCGCCGACGCCTCGCGGAAGATGCCGGCCACCTCGCGGAAGTTCTGCATGGCGGCGCCATGCAGGATCGGCTTCCCGAAGATGGCCGGCTCGATGATGTTGTGGCCGCCGGCGTTCCCCGCCAGGCTCTTGCCGACGTAGGCCACATCGCAGGCGCCGTAGAAGTTCATCAGCTCACCCGTGGTGTTGACCACCAGCACATCCACCGGCTCACCCGGCACCGGCGGCGGCACCAGCAGGCGGTAGCTCAAGCCGCGCTCGCGCAAGACCTTCTCGACCTCGGGCGTGCGTTCGTGGTGTCGCGGCACCAGGACCATCTTCAGGGTCGGGAAGTCGGCCTTCAACGCCGCCATGGCATCGCAGGCCATCGCCTCTTCGCCGGCGTGCGTGCTCCCCACACACAGCACCAAGCGCTCGCCTGGGCCGAACACCTGCGCCAGCAGCGCCGACTTGTCGGCGCCGGCGGCATCGGGCACCTGGTCGAACTTGACCGTGCTGCAGACCGCCAGCCGCACGGTGTCATCCAGGAGTGGCCGCAGCCGCTCGGCATCCGCGGCCGTCTGCACCGCGAGGACTCGGAACGACCGGAAGAGCCGCCCGAAGAAGCCGCGCCAACGCCGGTAGCCCCGGGCGCTGCGGTCGGACATGCGGCCGTTGACCAGGGCCACGGGCACGCCGCGACCGGCCGTCTGCAGGATCAGGTTCGGCCAGATCTCAACCTCGAAAATCACCAGGAGCGCCGGCCGGACCAGCGACAGGGCCCGCCGCACGCATGGCCAGAAGTCCAGCGGGCAGTAGATGCACACCACGCCCGCCGGGGCCTTCTGCTCGGCCAGCGCATGGCCGGTGCTGGTGGTCGACGAGAGGACCACCGCCCGCCCCGGCCAACGCGCCTGCAGCCGCCGGATGAAACTCAGGGCCGCCACCGTCTCGCCAACGCTGACCGCGTGCACCCAGACCGGCCCCTCCAGCGCCCGCAGGCGCCCCCGCACTCCCCGTCCGAACAGGCCGAAGCGCTGCAGGAAGTCCCAGCCCAGGCCGCCACGACTCCAGAGATGCACCGCATAGAAGGGCGCGTAGACCATGAAGGCCACCAGAAAGAGGCCGTTGTAGAGCAGCAGTGCCACCGCGTTCTAACCCCCTCCGCCAGACGGTCTCGAGAACCCGTGGCGATGTTGACAATCGATCGGGCCAGACTACACTGTAGGCTCGTCATGGTCCTCTCGGGACAGCCCCTTAAGCAATCCCGGGATGCCCTCCTTTGCAAGCGGAGGGCGTGGTTTTGAGCCGACAGTCAAGGAGGTCGTCAGCGGATGAGCGCCAAGCAGCGCAAGTTCAAGGCAGAGGTCCAGCAGCTCCTGGACCTGGTGATCCACTCGTTGTACTCCAACCGTGAGATCTTCCTCCGAGAGCTGATCTCCAATGCCTCCGACGCCATCGACCGGGCCCGCTTCGAGGCCCTGTCGGACCAGTCGGTGCTCGAGGACGACCCCGAGTGGAAGATCACGCTGAGCGTCGATCGCGAGGCCAAGACACTCACCGTCTCCGACAACGGCATCGGCATGGGCGCCGACGATATCGACGCCTGCATCGGCACCATCGCCAGCTCCGGCACACGGCGCTTCCTCGAGGAACTCCGCGAGCGCCAGGGCGCCGTCCCGCCCGAGCTCATCGGCCAGTTCGGCGTCGGCTTCTACGCCGCCTTCATGGTCGCCGACAAGGTCACCGTCATCAGCCGCCGCGCCGGCGACCCGACCGCCGCGGTGAAGTGGGAGAGCGAGGGCGCCGGGTCGTACACCGTCGAGCCCGCCACCCGCGCCCGGCGCGGCACCGACGTCATCCTGCACCTCAAGGATGAAGCCGACGAGTTCCTCGAGCCCTGGCGCCTCCAGGCCATCGTCAGGAAGTTCAGCGACTTCGTCGAGCATCCCGTGGTCATGGATGTCGAACGCGAAGAGACCCTGACCGACGCCGAGGGCAAGCCCATCCCCGACGCCAAGCCCGAGAAGAAGGTCGTCACCGAGACCCTCAACTCGCGCAAGGCCCTCTGGCAGCGCCCGCGCACCGAGGTCACGCCCGAGGAGTACCAGGAGTTCTACCGCCACGTCAGCCACGACTTCATGGACCCCTTCGAGACGCTCCACTGGAGCGTCGAAGGCACCACCGAGTTCCGGGCCCTGATCTTCATCCCGCAGCGGCCGCCGCTCGATATGTTCGTGGGCGACGAGCGCCACCGCGGCATCCAGCTCTACGTCCGACGCATCTTCATCACCGACCGCGCCGAAGGCCTCGTGCCGACCTACCTGCGCTTCCTGCGCGGCGTCGTCGACTCCGCCGACCTGCCCCTGAATGTCTCGCGCGAGATGCTCCAGGAACACCGCATCCTGCGCACCATCCGCAGCAACGTGATCAAGAAGGTCCTCGACACCCTCGGCGACATGATGGCCAAGGACCGCGAGCGCTACGTCACCTTCTGGAAGGCCTTCGGTGCTGTCCTCAAGGAGGGCATCCACGTCGATCCCGAGAACCGCGGCAAGATCGAGGACCTGGCCCTCTTCGCCTCCTCGAAGACGGGCCCGACGGACCTCGTCAGCCTGGCCGAGGTCGTGGCCCGCATGCCGGAAGCCCAGAAGGCGATCTACTACATCACCGCCGAGGACTACGCCGGCGCCGACGGCGCCCCCCAGCTCGAGGCCTTCCGCAGCCGCGGCTTCGAGGTCCTCTACCTCACCGACACGGTCGATGAGTGGGTCGTCCAGAACCTGACCTCTTACAAGGACAAGCCCCTGCGCTCGGTGGCCAAGGGCGATGTCGATCTCGATACCCCCGAAGAGAAGCAGCAGGCCGAGGAAGGCCGCAAGGCCGACGAGGAGCGCTTCAAGGCCCTCCTCGACAAGGCCGCCGCCATCCTCGGCGACAGGGTCAAGGCCGTCCGCCTCTCACGGCGCCTTACCGAGAGCGCCTGCTGCCTGGTCAGCGATGAGTTCGGCATCGGCCTGCAGCTCGAGAAGCTCCTCAAGGCCATGCACCAGGAGGTACCCCCGGCGCGGCGCATCCTCGAGCTGAACCCGAAGCACCCCGTGGTCGAGGCCATGCGCCACCTCGTCGACGACTCCGACGCCGCCGACCGCCTGCGCGACTACGTCGAGATGCTCCACGACCAGGCGCTGCTGACCGCACGGCTGCCCGTGCCGGACCCGCTCGTCTTCGCCAAGCGTGTCAGCGACCTCATGGCCGCCCAGGCGGGCGCTGCCACGCCGCCCGCGGCACCCTGAGCCACTTCCAGGCACTCCCCCGGGGGCGCGCCCGACGGCGCCCCGGGGGCGGACGCCGCGCCGCACCCGGCCGCGCCGCCGACCGCCGCCCCTGTTGCAAGACCGGTCAGACCGGTCAGACCTGTCAGACCCGTCAGACAGCTCGGACCGGCCCGCCCTCAGGCAGGCCGCCGGCGCCGGCCTGACCCGGCCGCCCGCTGTCGACGGCCTCGCCGTCAGACGTGGGCCAGGGCGTGGCAGTAGAACGGCAGCGGGAAGGCCCGGCGCAGGGCGCTGTGGCGGCCCCAGTCCCCGAGGTCCGGGGCGAACGGCCCGAAGAGGAGCTGGGCGAGTTCCCGACGCGGCAGTTCCAGCGCCGTCGCATCGCTGGGGGCGGCCTCGACGCGGAGGCTCCCGGCCTCGCCGACGAGGCGTACTGTGCTGCCGTTGTCGGTGGACCGCAGGGCCACCTCACCCGACCAGGCCTGCAGGCGGTCACGCAGCACCGGCAGGTAGCTCTCCAGCACCACGCGCAGGTCAATCACGCGGATCATCCCGGCCGGCCGCACGAAGTAGCTCTGGGCGTGGCGCAGGAGGAGCTTCTCCAGGGCCGTCTCGGCGTCGACCGGCGGCAGGGCGACATTCCACGACCCCGTCTGCAGGAAGAAGCGCACCAGGCTCTCGACGGCGGCGGCGGTGCCGCCGTACTCGACGATGGCGCCATTGCGGATCGAGGCATAGCCGAAGCCGGTCTCGGGCCGGTCGCAGATCCACACCACCTGCCCCGGCCGACGTAGCACCCGGGCGCCCTCCGCGACGGTGCGCTCGCAGCGGTACGGCAACGCGGCGTACGCGGCCAGGATGCGACCCAGGTCGGCGGCGTCGCCATTCCAGACCCGGAACGACACCGCCGAGACGGCCTCGGCACTCTCAAAGCGGGTCACGCCGCTGGCCAGCGTCAGGCTGCGCTCACAGCCGGCGTGCTCCCAGCCGTAGTTGCCGTAGCGCGTCCGATCACCACCCAGGAGGCAGATCCCCGCTCCCTCGGCCTCCATGTCGGCAATGCAGCGCTGCAGCAGCGCGCCCATCAGGCCGCGCTTGCGGTAGGGCGGGTAGCAGAAGACATTCCCCAGGCCCAGCGTGGGGAGGTGGACGACGCCGGCATTCACCATGTCACGCGGCACGAGCTGAATGCCGGCCGCGAGGTCGCCATCGACCCAGGCCAGGCGCCACTGAGAGGCGGTCTCAGGCAGGACCGAATCCGGGAAGATGTCCTCAAAACGCAAGTGGGCCGGATTGCGTTCGCGGAAGCTCACCACCACGCGTTCCAGAATCGTGGCGTAGTCCTCGGCACAGCCGCGTCGAATCTCCATCATGGCGTATCGCCTCCCTGGATCCCTGCCACCTCGGCCATCGGACAACGGAAACGCGGGCGCAGGCTCATGCGAAACGCCGGCGCCCGTCGCCTCAGACTATCCCCCATCAGAGCCCGGATGGCAATCCGCGGCGCCAACGATCGTCCGGACAGCCGGCGCCGACGCGGAACAGGCCGCGCCAGCCGAGCGCGGCCACAGGCGCCGCCAACGGCGTCCCGCTGGAGCCCCTGGGGACAAACCCGCCACAGGAGAGGCGCCAGCGGCTCCCGGGCTGTGGGGTGGTGCCTCCCGGAAAGGGACACCAACGACAAAAGGGACACCAGGATGGGCTCGCCGCGGATCCGCGTGCCGCTAAGGCGCCGCGGCTCCCGGTGTCCCCGGTGTCCCTGACGTGGCGGCCGGCACAAAAGAAAAACGGGCCGAACGACCCCGGGCGCGGACTCGAGAGTCCTCCCGGGCGGCATTCGGCCCCTGGGCAACCGCCGGGTGGCAGCCGGCCCCGCGAGAGGGGGCGAAAGGCGCCACGCCGTCGGCAGCCGTCACTTGCCGGAGATGGTACCGTGGCCGCGGAACGTGCGCGTGGCGACGAACTCGCCAAGGCGGTGGCCGACCATGTTCTCCGTCACGAAGACGTTCTGGTGGATCTTGCCGTTGTGCACGGCGAAGGTGTGCCCGACGAACTCGGGCAGAATCATCGAACGCCGCGACCAGGTCTTGATGACCGCCTTGCGGCCACTGCTGTTCAGCGCCTGGACCTTGTCCATCAGCGGGGCGTCGACGAACGGGCCCTTCTTGACTGAGCGACTCACTATTTCTTCCTCCGCTCAACGATGAACTTGGTGGACGACTTGCGCGGGTTGCGGGTCCGCTTGCCCTTGGCCAACTGGCCCCACGGCGAGCGCGGGTGACCGCCGCCGCTGCTGCGGCCTTCGCCACCACCCATCGGGTGGTCGATCGGGTTCATGGCCACGCCGCGGACATGCGGGCGGAAGCCCAGGTAGCGCTTCTTGCCGGCCTTGCCGAGGCTGATGCCGCTGTGCTCGAGGTTGCCGACCTGGCCGATCGTCGCCCGGCAGTCCATGTGGATCTGGCGGACTTCGCCGCTGCTCAGCTTGACCTGGACGTAGTCGCCCTCCTTCGCACGCAGCGTCGCCACCTGGCCGGCCGAACGGGCCAGGGCGGCGCCCTTGCCCGGGACCAGCTCGATGGCGTGGATGCTCACGCCGAGGGGGATGTCCTTCAGCTTCATGGCGTTGCCGGCGGTGTACTCGGCCTGCGGGCCGCTCATCACCGTGGCGCCCTGCGCCAGGCCCACCGGCGCCAGGATGTAGCGCTTCTCGCCGTCGGCGTAGTTCAGCAGCGCGATACGCGCCGAGCGGTTCGGATCGTACTCGATGTGCGCCACCTTGGCGGGAATGCCGTCCTTGTCACGCTTGAAATCGATCACCCGCAGCCGGCGCTTCACGCCGCCGCCGCGGAAACGCGTCGTGATCCGACCGGCGTTGTTGCGACCGCCGCTCGAGACCTTGCCCCGCGTCAGGCGCTTCTCAGGAGTCGAACGCGTCAACTCCGTGAAGTCGCTGACCGTCATCTGTCTCCGACCCGGAGACGTGGGGTTGTACTTCTTGATGCCCATCGCCTATGTCCTTCCGCGCCCGCAGGCGCCGCCGTGCTCTCTAGAGGATCTCGATCTCGCCCTCGGAAAGGGTCACGATCGCCTTCTTCCAGTCCGGGCGCTTGCCGTAGCCGGCCGCCGAACGCATGCGCTTCAGCTTGCCCTTGCGGTTCATCACATTGACCGCCTTGACCTTGACATCAAAGAGGGCCTCGACCGCAGCGCGAATCTCGATCTTGCGGGCCGTCTTGGCGACCTTGAAGGTGTACTGACGATGTGCGTCCGCCAGCACCGTGCCCTTCTCAGTCACCAGAATCGACTGTACGGTCTTGTAGGGTTCCATATCACTTGCCCTCCTTCACCGTCACCAGCCGCTTGCCAAAGGCCTCGAGACCGGCACGACTGAACACGATCTTGCGGAACTGCAAGAGCAGATAGGCGTTGACCGAGGCGGCCTTCATGACATGCACGCAGGGCAGATTGCGCGCCGCCGTCGCCACGCTCGGCGAGAGCTCGTCGACCAGCACCAGGGCGTCCTGGCCGGCGCCGATGCGCTCGAGGAACTCGACCATACGGCGGGTCTTGGCGTCGTCGATGGCGACGTCGTTCACGATGATCACATCGCCGCCGTCAACGCGCTCGGTGAAGGCCCGGCGCAGAGCCAGGCGCTGGACCTTGCGGTTGACATGCTTGCCGTAGCTGCGCGGCAGGGGCCCGAAGACCACGCCGCCGCCACGCCACAGGGGGCTCTTGCGCGTGCCGGCACGGGCCCGGCCGGTGCCCTTCTGGCGATACGGCTTGGCACTGCTGCCCGCCACCGCCGCACGCGTCTTGGTGCTGGCCGAACCCGAACGCCGCTGCGCCAGGTGCGCCACCACCGAGTCCTTCACCGCCTGAGCGCCCTTCTCGCGCTCGAGCCAGGCGTCGTTAACGTCCACCGCAGCGGCCGCGCCGCCTTGGATATCCAAAACTGGAAGTGTGGTAGCCATGGTTGCTCACGCTCTCCGGTCTAGTGCTTGACTGCGCTGCGGACCATGACGGTGCCGCCCGTGGGACCCGGGATGGCCCCGCTCACCAGAATCACGTCGTCGGCCAGACGCACGTCGACCACGCGCAGGTTCTGCACCGTGCGCGTCACGCTGCCCATATGACCGCCCATACGCTTCCCGGGGAAGACGCGGCCGGGGGCGACCTTCATGCCGATCGAGCCCGGCCGGCGAACCCAGCCGCCGCCGTGACTGGCACGGCCGCCGGCAAAACCCCAGCGGCGGACCACACCCTGGAAACCGCGGCCCTTCGTCACACCCGAAATGTCGACGATGTCGCCCTTGGCAAACACATCCGCCTTCAGGACGTCACCGACCTTCACCTCGGGATCGGCATTCAGACGAACCTCGCGGATCAACGCCGGCGGCGTGTCCTCGAGGCCCGCCGCGCGGACCTGGCCGCGAACGGCCTTGGTCGTGTTCTTCGCCTTGCGCTGGCCAAAGCCGAGCTGCACGGCGCTGTAACCGTCGTGGCCCTGCGTCCGCAGCGCCAGAACCGGGCACGGCCCCACCTCGATCACGGTCACGGGGATCCGTGTGCCGTTCTCGTCGTAGACCTGGGTCATGCCCAGCTTCTTGCCAATAATACCCTTCTTCATCGTGGGCAATGCTCCCGCTCAGGTCAGATCTTGATGCTGATGTCCACGCCGGCCGGCAGGTTGAGCTTCTTCAGCTCGTCGACGGTCTTGGCGGTGGGGTTGATGATATCCAGGACCCGCTTGTGCGTGCGGATTTCGAACTGCTCCATGGACTTCTTATTCACGTGCGGCGAGCGGTTGACCGTGAAGCGCTCGATGCGCGTCGGCAAGGGAATCGGGCCGGCGATCTGGGCACCGGTGCGCTTCACCGTCGTCACGATCTCGCTGGTGGACTGATCCAGGATGCTGTGCTCAAAGGCCTGGAGTCGAATGCGAATCTGCTGTCTGTTAGCCATGTCTACCGTCAGACCTCTTTACACGACCCGACTGCTTGTTCCGCGACCGGCTCGTAGTGAGACGGCTCCGCTGCCACGTCGGCACGGCCGCGCGTCAGCGAGCGCAACGCCGTCGCGTACCCGAACAACTCCGCCAGCGCCACACGGGCGACCACCCGTGCGCTCCCACAGGCCAGCGAGTCCACCTCCGTGATCCGTCCGTGGCGGCTGGCGAGGTCGCCCATGACGTCGCCCATGCATTCAGGCGGCGTCAGCACCTCCACGGCCATGACAGGCTCCAGGACCACCACACCGGCCTTGCGTACCGCATCATTCAAGGCCAGTGTCGCGGCTGCCCGGAAGGCCAGGTCCGACGAGTCCGTCGCATCATACGACCCGTCGCAGACCCGCACGTGACAGTCTGTCAGGGGCAGATCACCATCGATACCGCTGTCGGCGGCCTCGCGCAGGCCGGCCTCCACTGCGTTGTGGAACACCGCAGGAAGCCGCTCCTCCGAGAGGTCCAACTCCACCGACACGCCATGCCCTTGCGGGCGCGGTTCGATCTCCAATCCAATCACGGCATACTGACGGGCACTGCCCATCTGCCGTACAAAGGTCATCGTCGCGGCCGCCCGGCCGCGTATCGTCTGTCGATAGCTCACCCGCGGGCGGCCGACGCGCACCGCCACCCCGAAGTCGCGCTCGAGGCGGTCACGGACGACGTCCAGATGGAGCTCGCCCATGCCGGCCAGCAGGGTCTGGCCGGTGTACACGTCGGTATGGACCCGCAGCGTCGGGTCGTCCAGCGCCAGCTCGCGCAGGGCGCTGTGCAGACGCTCGCTGTCGCCCGCCTGCCGCGCCTCGACGGCGACGCTCACCACCGGCTCGGGGAACCGTATCGCATTCAGGGCAATGGGCGCGTCCGGGGCACACAGGGTGTCGCCGGTATGCGTATCCACGCTCAGGCCCGTGACCGCGGCGATATCGCCGCTGAAGGCTTCGCTGCGCTCTTCCGCCATGTTGGCGTGAATCTGCAACACCCCGGCAATGCGCTCGACCGAACCGGTGCGGGCATTGCGCACCGACATCCCGGGGCGGGCGGTGCCGCTGTAGACACGCATGTAGGTCAGCCGGCCGCCGGGGGCATCCCCGACCGTCTTGAAGGCCAGTGCCGAAAACGGCTCTGCATCGCCGATATGGCGCACCAGCGGCCGGCCGCTCGCCGGCTCGACGCCCGCGACCAGGGGGACAACCACCGGCGAGGGCAGATACGACACCACCGCGTCAAGAAGAGCCGCCACGCCCTGGTTCCGCAGCGCGCTGCCGCAGGTCACGGGAACGACCTGGCCGCTCAGGGTCGCCCGCCGCAGGGCCGCATGGAGCTCCTCGGCCGGCGGCTCTTCATCATTCAGAAAACGCGTCATAATCACGTCGTCGGTCTCGGCCAGACACTCGATCAGCAACGACCGCGCCGCGGCCACCGCCGACACCACCTCGGCCGGAAGATCCGCCGCCGTGGCCGCGCCCGACTCCGAAAACACGTGGGTGCGACGGGTGATGACATCGACGATGCCCTCGAAACTGCCCTCGCGGCCCACCGGAACCTGTATCGCCAGCGGCGTCGCGTGCAGACGCTCGCGCATGCTCTCCAGAACCCGCTCCATCGAGGCCCCGGGGCGGTCCAGCTTGTTGACGAAGGCGACCACAGGAATGCCGTGCCGGCGCGCCTGACGCCAGACGCTCTCCGACTGCGGCTGCACGCCGCGCACACCGCAGAACACCGCCACGGCCCCGTCCAGGACCCGCAGGCTGCGCTCGACCTCGGCCGTGAAATCGACGTGGCCCGGGGTGTCGATGATGCTCACCTGGTGGCCCTGCCAGGGGCAGACGGTGGCCGCACTGGTGATGCTGATGCCGCGCTCGCGCTCCTGGATCATCCAGTCCATGACGGCCGTGCCCTCATGGACCTCGCCCATGCAGGCATTGACGCCCGTACAGTAGAGGATCCGCTCGGTCAGGGTCGTCTTGCCGGCGTCGATGTGCGCCATGATGCCGATGGTCCGCACACGCTCAAGCGGCACAGCGCGACCGGGCGCCTGAGCCGACGACATGACGTGTGAGGGTACCTCGACCATGGTGACGCCATCCCCGACCGGACCGACACGGCCCGGCGGGCCTCCGTATTACCAGCGGTAGTGAGCAAACGCCCGGTTGGCGTTGGCCATCTTGTGCGTGTCGTCACGCTTCTTCACGGCGTTGCCCGTGTTGTCGTAAGCATCGAGCAGCTCGGCCGCCAGCGCGTCCCTCATCGGCATGCCGTGACGGGCCCGGGCATAGCCGGTGATCCAGCGCATCGCCACCGCAACCTGACGCTCCGGAGCCACTTCCAGCGGCACCTGATAGGTCGCACCACCGACGCGGCGGCTCTTGACCTCAAGGCGCGGCTTGACGTTCTCGAGAGCCTGCAGGAACACTTCCATGGGCTCAACGCCCTTCTTACGCTCGGCAATCGTCTCCATGGCGCCGTAGACGATCGTCTGCGCCGTGGCCTTCTTGCCGCGTTCCATGATGGTGTTGATCAGCCGCGCCACCAGGTCGCTGTTGTAGCGCACATCCGGTGTCAAAGGACGCTTCTCTGCTTTACGCCGTCTCATCGTCTTATCCTGGCTTGCCGAACCTCGGTAGGGCGGCCGCTGCCGCTGCCGCACCGACTGTTATTCTCGAGCGACCCCCGGCCGTAGCCGGGCCTGTGAATACGTGCCGACGGCCGCCGGCACGGCCCGCCGGGCCACACCGAACGCGACCGCGCTCCTCATCACTTCGGACGCTTGGCGCCGTACTTGCTGCGGCCGCGACGGCGCGCCTCGACACCGAGGGAGTCCAGCGAACCGCGCACGATGTGGTAGCGCACGCCGGGCAGGTCACGCACACGACCGCCACGCACCAGGACGACGCTGTGCTCCTGGAGGTTGTGACCCTCACCGCCGATGTACGCGGTCACCTCTTCGCCGTTGGTCAGGCGCACACGGGCGACCTTGCGCAACGCCGAGTTCGGCTTTTTCGGCGTCCGCGTGGTCACCTGCAGGCACACGCCGCGACGCTGCGGGCAACGCGCCAGAGCGCGGACCTTGTTCTTCTTGGTCTTGGCCGAGCGGCCCTTCCTGACAAGCTGGTTGATCGTCGGCATTCCGGTTCCCTTGTTGACACCTGCGCGAAACAAGTCTGATAATGTAGGCAATGTCGTGCCACGGCCACTGTCGCAACGGCCGCCGGCGCGCGGGCCTGCCCGACGGGCAGGCCCCTCGCCGCCGGCCGCGTACCTTCTCAGAAGTCGAGCAGCCGTTCCGCCTCGGCCCGCGCCGCCGCCGCCCGCGCTGCCGCGTCGTCGGCCGGTCGCGCCGTCGCCATCGGCTCGGCCATCTCGGGCTCCTCGACCGTCTTCTCCAAGGTCACATTCACCACCTTGCTGTAGCCGGTACCGGCCGGGATGAGGTGACCCATGATGACGTTCTCTTTGAAGCCGCGGAGGTAGTCGACGCGGCCGTACGTGGCCGCCTCGGTCAGCACCCGGGTGGTATCCTGGAAGGACGCCGCCGAGATGAAGCTGTCGGTAGCCAGGCTGGCCTTGGTGATGCCCAGCAGGATCGGCTGCGCCTCGGCCGGCTCGCCGCCCTCGCCCACAATGCGCGCGTTCTCCTCGAGGAACTCGCGGCGATCCACCGACTCGCCGAACAGGAAACTCGTGCTCCCCGGCTCGGTGATGCGCACCTTGCGCATCATCTGCCGCACGATGATCTCGATGTGCTTGTCGTTGATTTCCACACCCTGCAGGCGGTAGACCTCCTGCACCTCGTTCACCAGGTACTCCTGCAGCTCCTGCGGACCGCAGACCTCGAGGATCTCGTGCGGCACCACGGCGCCGTCGGTGAGCTGATCGCCCTTACGGACGAAGTCGCCGTTGAACACGACGACGCGCTTGCCGGCCGGGATGACGTGGTCCTCGACCTGGTCATTCTCCGGGTCGCGGATGATGATGGTGCGGCGCCCGCGCGTGATCTTGCCAAGCTCGACGACGCCGTCGATACGGGCAATCTCGGCGGCCTCCTTCGGCCGCCGCGCCTCGAACAGCTCGGCCACGCGCGGCAGACCGCCCGTGATGTCCTTCGTACGGGTGCTCTGCCGCGGCGTACGGGCGATGGTCTCACCGCCGCCCACCTCGGCGCCTTCGTCCACCATGATGTGGGCGCCGGCCGGCAGGCTGTAGTGGTCGACGACCTCGCCGCGGTCGTCGAGGATGACGAGCTGCGGATGCAGGTCTTCCTGGTGCTCGAGGACGGTCGTCTCCTCGTTGCCGCTGCCCTCGCTGACCTGACGGCGCATGGTCACGCCCTCGATCAGGTCGCGGTACTCGATGCGGCCGCCGCTCTTGGAGATGATCGGCACGTTGTACGGATCCCAGCGCACGAAGATCTCGCCGGCCTCGACCTTGTCGCCCTCGGCCTTGCTCAGCACCGCACCGGGAATGAGCTCGTGGCTCTCGATCTCGCTGCCATCCTCGTCCTCGATAACCGCGCGGCCATTCTTGTTCAGCACCACCAGGCCGCCGCCGCGCTGCTCGACGCAACGCGCGTCCTCCAGACGCAGAACGCCGCTGTGGTTGGCGCGCTGGAAGGGCTCGTGGAACGAGGCCGCGGCCGTGCCGCCGTAGTGGAAGGTACGCATGGTGAGCTGCGTGCCGGGCTCGCCGATGGACTGCGCCGCGATGATACCGAGGGCGTCGCCCTCCTGCGGCAGCTCGCCGGTGGCCAGATTGCGGCCGTAGCACTTGCGGCAGATGCCGCGCTCGCTCTCGCAGGTCAGCACCGAACGGATGTGCACCGTCTCGATGTCCCGGTCCACGATCCTCGCCGCGATCTCCGGCGTGATCTCCTCACCCGCCGCCACCAGCACCGCGGTCGGGTCGGCACCCCGCGGGTCACGGATGTCATCCACGGCATAGCGGCCCGTGATGCGGTCCGCCAGAGGCACCATCTCGGTGTCGCCCTCGCTGATGGCCTTCACGAAGATGCCGTTGACCGTGCCGCAGTCGTGCTCGACGCAGATGACGTCGTGCGCCACGTCCACCAGCTTGCGCGTCATGTAGCCGGAGTCGGCCGTCTTCAGCGCCGTGTCGGCCAAACCCTTACGGGCACCGTGCGAACTGATGAAGTACTCGAGGACGGAGAGGCCCTCGCGGAAGTTCGCCAGGATCGGCCGCTCGATGATATCGCCGGACGGCTTGGCCATCAGGCCGCGCATGCCGGCGAGCTGACGGACCTGGTCGCGACTGCCACGGGCGCCGGAGTCGAGCATGGCGTAGATCGGGTTGATCTCGTCGATGCCGTTGTTGCGCTCAAGGACCTGGAACAGCCGTGCCGCCAACTCGTTGTTCGTCTTGGTCCAGACGTCAACGCACTTGTTGTACCGTTCCAGCTCGGTGATGACGCCCTGCTCGCGCTGCTCGCGCACCTCGGAGACCTCACGCTGCGCCTGCGCAATGCGTTCGGGCTTGTCCTCCGGGACAATCATGTCGCAGATGCCGATCGAGAAACCGGCCCGCGTCGCGTAGTCGTAGCCCAGGTCCTTGAGGCGGTCCAGGACATGGACCAGCTCCTCGCGGCGAACCACGTCGTAGCACTCCTTCACCATCTGCCCAAGCGCCTTCTTGCCGGCGCATTTGTTGAAGAAGCCCATCACCGGCGGCCAGATCTCGTTGAAGATACAGCGCCCCGCCGTCGTGCGGATGAAGCGGCTCTCGGCGTCGCCCCAGGCGCTCTTCACACCGAGATTCGGATTGCGCAGGTGGAAGAAGTCGTGCAGGTGCATCGACCCGGAATCAACGGCCCGCAACACCTCGAAGTAGTCGTTGAAGGTCCGCGGCAGCGTCGTGCTGGTGCCGGCGCGGAAGTCGGCGACGTCCTTGTCGAACTTGGCCCGGCGGCGCTTGTCCTCGTAGGTGAGGTAGTACACGCCCAGCGTGATGTCCTGACTGGGCGTCGTCACCGGCCGGCCGTTCGCCGGCGAGAAGATGTTGTTCGGCGCCAGCATCAGCAGCTTCGCCTCGAGCTGCGCCTCGTTCGACAGCGGCACGTGCACCGCCATCTGGTCGCCATCGAAGTCGGCGTTGTAGGCCGAACAGACCAGCGGGTGCAGGCGGATGGCCTGACCCTCGATCAGGATCGGATCAAAAGCCTGAATACTCAGGCGGTGCAGCGTCGGGGCGCGGTTCAGCATGATCGGGTGACCCTTGATCACCTCGTCCAGGGTGTCCCACACCGCCGGGGCACGACGCTCAATCAGCTTCTTGGCGCTGCGGACCGTGTGGACATAGCCGCGCTCTTTCAGCCGACGCATGATGAAGGGCTCAAAGAGAATCAGCGCCATCTCCTTCGGCAGGCCGCACTGATGCAGACGCAGCTCCGGACCCACGACGATCACCGAGCGGCCCGAGTAGTCGACGCGCTTGCCCAGGAGGTTCTGCCGGAAACGGCCCTGCTTGCCCTTGAGCATGTCGCTCAGGCTCTTCAGCGGACGATTGCCCGTACCGGTCACCGGCCGGCCGTGACGGCCGTTGTCCATCAGGGCGTCAACCGCTTCCTGAAGCATGCGCTTCTCGTTGCGGATGATGACCTCCGGCGTGCGCAACTGCAGCAGGTTCTTCAGACGGTTGTTCCGGTTGATCACCCGGCGGTACAGGTCATTCAGATCGCTGGTCGCAAACCGGCCGCCCTCGAGCGGCACCAGCGGCCGCAGATCCGGCGGAATCACCGGCAGGACGGTCAGGACCATCCAGCGCGGGTCCATCGTGTTCTGCAGGAAGCCCTCCACCAGGCGCATGCGCTTGGCGATCTTCTTGCGATTGGCCTTGCTCTTGGTGTTGCCCATCTCCTCGCTGAGCTGCACGCGCAGTGCCGCCAGGTCGATCTGGCCGAGGAGATCCTGAATCGCCGCCGCGCCCATGCCGGCCTTGAAGGCGTTGCCGTAGATCTCCTGGGCGTGGCGGTACTCGTCATCACTGAGGAGCTGCCGACGCTGCAGGGGGGTGTCGCCTGGATCGGTCACAATCCAGTCCTCGTAGTACATCACCCGCTCCAACGCCCGCGCCGTCATGTCCAGCATCAGGCCGATACGGCTCGGCATACACTTGAAGAACCAGACGTGCGACACCGGCACCGCCAGCTCGATGTGGCCCATGCGCTCGCGACGCACCCGCGACTGCGTGACTTCCACGCCGCAACGGTCACAGACGATGCCCTTGTGCTTGATACGCTTGTACTTACCGCAATTGCACTCCCAGTCACGGGTCGGACCGAAAATGCGTTCGCAGAACAGGCCGCCCTTCTCGGGCTTGAACGACCGGTAGTTGATGGTCTCGGGATTCCGGACCTCGCCCCGGCTCCACGAGCGTATGGTCTCGGGCGAGGCGACGCCGATGGTCACGCAGGTCTGCTCGTCGGCCTCGTCAATACCCAAAACCTGCCGCAGCGCGCTATTATCCAAGGCAACTGCCCTCCAGATAGGAACGGGACTGGGTCCCAGATTGTCGACTCTTTGCCCGCTTCGCGCCCGGCCCCACTCAGGCCAACGCCGTCTTGCCGTGCTTGACGCGTACGTCCAGGCACAGGCTCATCATCTCGCGCATGAGCACGTTGAAGCTCTCCGGCGTGCCCGCCTCGAGAGTGTTATCGCCGCGCATGATCGACTCGTAGATCTTGGTGCGGCCGACCACGTCGTCGCTCTTGACCGTCAGCATCTCCTGCAGGGCGTGCGCGGCGCCATAGGCCTCCAGCGCCCACACCTCCATCTCGCCAAAACGCTGACCGCCATGCTGGGCCTTGCCGCCCAGGGGCTGCTGCGTCACCAGCGAGTACGGCCCCACCGC
>JAGVUW010000099.1 GCA_019136035.1 Verrucomicrobiota bacterium
CCCAGAGGCGGTCGGCGAAGACCTCGCTGACGAACCACTGGCGCTCCGACCAGGGCGCGTGCTCGATCACGCGCGTCCAGGCGATGCCGTCGGGCGACGACCAGACGTCGTTGAAGCTGGTGGCATTCGGGTAGTGCTTCTCCGGCGGGTTATTCGGCTGGCCGATCCAGCCGCCCATGAGCCAGAGGCGGTCCTTGTAGACGCCCACGGCGCAGGCGCTGCGCTTGCCGTAGGGCGCATCGGGCTGGGCGCAGGTCCACTCGGCGCCGTCGGTGGTCCAGTAGACCTCCTTGCCGCCGCCGATCTGCCAGATCTTGTCCTGGAAGACGACGCACTCGCCGTAGCCGCGGGTGCCAAACGGGGTCCTCGGAGCGCCAGACGCTGCCCTTGATGGCCCACAGCGCATCCTTGTAGACGACCATCTCGCTGTAGCCGTCGTAGGGCGTCGCCTCCAGGACTCTCTCCCAGGCGATGCCGTCGGCCGAATTCCAGAGGTCACGCACCAGGGTGCCGCCGGCGTGGTAGGCGTTGCTGATCCAGAGCTTGTCCTTGAACACGACGCCCTCAGCGGTGTCGCGCGGCGAGAAGGCGGCCCCCGTGCTGAGACATTCCCAGGAGCCGGAGAACGGTGTCGTCTGAGCCATGGCGAGCACTCCCATCATGAACGCCGGAACCCCAATGACCGTGTGCCACCGCATTGCCTGGTCCTCCTCAGCCTGCGTGCCTTCGGCCGCCGTGCGTCGCCGGCGGCGTGTCGTGACGCAACCGATATCAAGGATAGCGGCTCAAGACCCGGCCTGCAAGGCGCCCGCGACCGCGCGGCAGGGCCGTTTGAGAGTCCAGTTCTGGCACCCCTCCAAGGTGCATGGGTCGTGGGTTCGCGTTTCCGGGGGTCGTGCTCTCGCGCGACCCCCGGCTACGATCTGGCACCCCTTCAGGGTGGCCAGGAGAGCGCTGACGCGATCGTCGATCAGCCCTGGGCCGCGCGGCAGGGCGCCTGCGGCGCCTGTGGACCCCAACGGGAGATCGACGGCAGAGCCGTAACTCTCCATTACATAGGATCTTCCGTCACTGGCTGGTGACGGCCGGTGACGGAAGATCCTTCTGACAGAGTCCTGGCCTCGTCCTCATCGGAGCCAAACATGGCGATGGCATGGTGATGTCAGTAGCAGCGACCCATGGGCCTCTCCGGGAGCGCCGTGGGGACTCGGGAGGCGGCTCGGGGGCCGCTGCCAGATGAGGTCAAGACCAAGGAGAAACAGTATGACGATGCGAGCGTGGATGATCCGCGGAGCGGCCGCCCTGCTGAGCGGCGTCACCCTGAGTGCCCAGGTGGCGGTCGACCCGGCCCTGCCGGAGTACAAGGCCGTCGCGGGGGTCTCGGGCACCATCACCAGTGTCGGTTCCGACACCCTGAACAACCTCATGACCCTGTGGGCCGAGGGCTTCCGGGCGATCTACCCGAATGTCCAGGTCGCGATCGAGGGCAAGGGCTCCGCGACGGCGCCGCCGGCCCTGATCGCCGGCACGGCCGCCTTCGGGCCGATGAGCCGCGAGATGAAGCAGAAGGAAATCGACGAGTTCGAGGCGCGCTTCGGCTACAAGCCGACGGCCCTGCCGACCAGCATCGACATGCTGGCGGTCTACGTGCACCGCGACAACCCGATCGCCGGGCTGACCCTCCCGCAGGTCGACGCCCTCTTCAGCAAGAGCCGCAAGCTGGGTCACCCGACGGACCTGACTGTCTGGGGCCAGCTCGGCCTGGGCGACGCCTGGGGCACCCTCCCCGTCAGCCTCTACGGCCGTAACGCCGCCTCGGGCACCTACGGCTACTTCAAGGAGCACGCCCTCGGCAAGGGCGACTACAAGGACGCGGTCAAGGAGCAGCCCGGCAGCTCGGCCGTGGTGCAGGGCGTGGCCACGGACAAGGGCGGCATCGGCTACAGCGGCATCGGCTACAAGACCGCCGATGTGCGCGCCGTGCCCCTCGCCGCCAGCGCCGGCGGCGCCTTCGTCCCCGCCACACCCGAGAACGCCTACACCGGCGAGTACCCCATGGCCCGCTTCCTCTACGTCTACGTCAACGCCAAGCCGGGCGCCGAACTGGACCCCCTCCGCCGTGAGTTCGTGCGCTATATCTTCAGCCGGCAGGGCCAGACCGACGTCGTCAAGGATGGCTACTTCCCGGTGACCGCCGCGATCGCGCAGCAGGCCCTGGAGTCGGTCGGCATCACGCCGTAAGCTCCGCCACGAGGACCCTCTCCGTACCGCCAGGCCCCGGGCGCTCTGAAGCAGCCCCCGGGGCCTGGCCTTTGCCGGCCAGGGACTGCGGGTGCGGCACCGCCGGAGTCTGACCTGTCTGACCTGTCTGACCTGTCTGACCTGTCTGACCTGTCTGACCTGTCTGACCCCCGGCGCCTCCTGGCGCAGGGCCATCCCGGGGCCGCGGGCTCTCAGGGCTTGATGGCGATGGCGGCGGCGCGCGCCTGGAGCTGCCCGGCGTGGCGCTGGTTCCAGGCGCGCAGGGCGCGGTGGGTCTGGAGGGTACCGGCGATGACCATGAAGACCGCCACGGC
>JAGVUW010000841.1 GCA_019136035.1 Verrucomicrobiota bacterium
GCGCTATGCGAAGTTCATTGCCGAGCCGTGGGAACATGGCTTTGGCAACACCATCGGCAACGCCCTGCGCCGCGTCCTGCTGTCCTCGATGGAGGGCGTCGCGGTGGCGTCCGTCCGTATCGATGGTGTCGCTCATGAGTTCTCGACGATTCCCGGGGTCGTGGAGGATGTCACCGAGATTATCCTTAATATCAAGAAGCTGCGCCTGACCTGCGATGGCGAGCTGCCGCGCACGATCGAGCTCTACTCGGACAAGGCCGGCCCGGTGACGGCCGCGGCCATCCGCGAGGACGGCGTCACCACCGTCCTGAACCCGGAGCTCCTGATCTGCACGCTGGACGAGAACCGCCCGCTGCGCATGGAACTGGAGATCTGCAGCGGCCGCGGCTGGCGCCCGGCGGAAGAGAATAAGCGCGAGGACCACCCGATCGGCGTCATCCCGGTCGACTGCCTTTTCAGCCCGCTGGAGCGCGTCCGCTATGACGTGCAGGCCTGCCGCGTCGGGCAGCGCACCGATTACGACCGTCTCGAACTGGAGATCTGGACCGACGGCCGCGTCACCCCGCAGGACGCCCTGACCCGGGCTGCCTTCCTCCTGCGTGAGCACCTGGCGGTCTTCGGCTCGGCTCAGGATGTGGCCGTGACGCACCAGGCACCGGTGCATGTCACCAGCGCCGAAGAGCAGGAACTCCTCGACCGGCTGATGCTCAGCGTCAATGTCCTGGAGCTCTCGGTTCGCGCCGTCAACTGCCTGAACATGGCGCAGATCCGTGTCCTCGGCGAGCTGGTCGAGAAGACCGAGCCGGAGATGCTGAAGTACCGCAACTTCGGCAAGAAGTCCCTGCAGGAGATCAAGGCCAAGCTGTCCGAACACGGCCTCGGCCTGGGGATGACCTTGAAGGATGAGGTCCGCGAGGCGATGCAGCAGAAGCTGGCTTCGCAGCAGAAAGAGGACTGAGGCGCATGCGACACCGCAAATACACATTCAAGATCGGCCGGACCTCCGAGCATCGCCGCTCGCTGATGGCCAATGCCGTCTGCAGCCTGATCAAGTCGGGCCGGATCACCACCACGGTCGCCAAGGCCAAGGAGATCCGCCGCCTGACCGAGAAGATGATCACCCTCGGGCTGAGCGGCACCCTGCATGACCGCCGCCGGGCGATCGCTATCCTGCACCAGACCGACACCGTCGCCGAGCTGTTCAGCAAGGTGGCACCGCAGTACGAGGGCCGCCAGGGTGGCTACACCCGTATCATGCGCCTCGGCCAGCGCCTCGGCGACGCCGCCGAGATGTGCATCTTGGAGCTGATCCCGACGACCACGACGCCGACCGAGGCCGCTGAGGCTGCCGTCAGCGCCGAGACCAAGGCCGTCGAGACGGCGGCGCCGGCCACCGACGCCGACACCAAGGCCTGAATCCACGCGGCGGCGCCGGCAACGGCGCCGCCATGATCTCACGAACCGGAAGCGACTCCAGAGCGCTTCCGGTTCGCTCGTTTTCGGACCGCGCCGAACAACGGCGCCGCCGCGACGCCATCCAAGCGAGAGCCGCCCATGACACTGGCCCTGTCCCCGCACACGGTCCTGCACGGCTTCCGCATCGTGCGGGTGGAGGCCCTTGAGGACCTCGACGGCGTGGCCGTAGAAGCCCGCCACGAACGCTCGGGAGCACGCCTCCTGAGCCTCGCCAATGCCGACCCGGAGAACCTCTTCACCGTCGGCTTCCCCTCGCCGCCAACCGACGCCTGCGGCACGCCCCACATCCTCGAGCATGCCGTCCTGGCGGGCTCGCGGCGCTTCCCGGTGAAGGACCCCTTCGTCGAGATGCTCAAGTCGAGCCTCGCCACCTTCATCAACGCCTTCACCTGCGATGACCGTACCCTCTACCCGGTGTCCAGCACCGTCCCCCAGGACTTCTTCAACCTCGTCGAGGTCTACCTCGATGCCGTCTTTCAGCCCCTGCTCAGCCCCGACACCCTGCGCCGCGAGGGTTGGCACTGGAGTGTCGTCACCACCCCGTCCGGCCGCCGCCGCCTCGAGCCCAAGGGTGTCGTCTTCAACGAGATGCGCGGGGCCTTCTCCGACCTCGACACGGTCCTGCACCGCGACAGCATGGCGCGGCTCTTCCCGCGCGGCACCTACCGCTTCGACGCCGGCGGCGAGCCGCACGCCATACCGGCGCTGACCTACGAGGCCTTCCTGGACGCCTACCGCCGGCTCTACCACCCCGCCGGCTGCCGGCTCTTCCTCTACGGGAATATCCCCCTGGCCGACAGCCTGCGCTTCCTCGACGCGCGCCTGCCGGCGGTGGCCGCCGCTGCGGTCGCCCCGCCGGCGGTGGTGCGCCAGCCGCGCTGG
>JAGVUW010000429.1 GCA_019136035.1 Verrucomicrobiota bacterium
CTTCACCCAGGACGTCATCGACACCTGGATCCGCTACAAGATTGAGAACGAGGTCAACGCCCTGGCGCTGCGGCCGCACCCGTGGGAGTTCAAGCTGTACTACGACATCTGAGGGATCTCGTCTGCCGCCCGGCGCCGGCCCCGCCGGTCGTCCGGGCGGCTCGCAGGAGGCATGGCGGCACGGCGCCTCTGCGGCCTCTGGGATAGAGAGCCGCGCTGACGCGGTTCCGCCAAGGCGGATCGACGATCGCGGCGGCGCTCACGGGAAGCACCCTCGCATGAACCATCGCGTCGCTGTGCTGTCGATGCCGTTGCGGCTCGTGGACGCGTTCGTGTCTGTGGACACTCGCGCTCCACACTGGTGGCGGGCGATGTCTGGTCGTGCCATCTCCGGCGCGCCCGGGCGTCGGGGATTGGGCTGAGGGATTGCCGGAACCGGGCTGTCAAACAGACCTGCACCCCCGCGGCCCTGGTGTGCAAGCCCTGCTCTGTGGCCTATAGTACAACCCTTAACGTTCGGGCTGTGGCGATGCCGTGGCGAACCCGGCCGCGACGACGCCGCCCCGGACAGATCGGCGACTTATGTCGGAACATCCCTACAGAACCCATACCTGCGGGGCGCTGCGCAGCGCCGACATCGGCACCCGTGTCCGGCTGGCCGGCTGGGTGCACCGTGTCCGCGATCATGGCGGCATCGTCTTCGTCGACCTGCGCGACCACTACGGCGTCACGCAGGTGGTGATCGATCCGGGCCAGCCCTTCTATGCCGACTTCAACCGCCTGCATCTCGAGTCGGTGGTCAGCATCCGCGGCCAGGTCGTCGAGCGCCAGCCCGAGACGCGCAACCCGAAGCTGGACACCGGCCTGGTGGAGGTCCACGTCGAGGCCCTCGAGGTCCTCAGCCGCGCCGAGGTGGTGCCGATCAGCGTCAGCCCGGAGACCCCCGCCGACGAGAACCTGCGCCTGCGCTACCGCTTCCTGGACCTGCGCCGGGAGACCATGCACCGGCATCTGCACCTGCGCAGCCGCCTCCTCGGCTACGTCCGCGAGGCCCTCACCAGGCTCGGCTTCAACGAGTTCCAGACCCCTATCCTGACCAGCAGCTCGCCCGAGGGCGCCCGCGACTTCCTGGTGCCGAGCCGGCTGCACCCGGGGCGCTTCTTCGCCCTGCCGCAGGCGCCCCAGATCTACAAGCAGCTCCTCATGGTCGCCGGCTTCGACCGCTACTTCCAGATCGCCCCGTGCTTCCGCGATGAGGACAGCCGCGCCGACCGCTCGCCCGGGGAGTTCTACCAGATCGACCTGGAGATGAGCTTCGTCACCCAGGACGAGGTCTTCGCCGTGGTCGAGCAGCTCATGACCGGGATCTTCTCCACCTTCGGCGGCGGCAAGGCCATGACCCCGGCGCCCTTCCCACGGCTGACCTGGCACGATGCCCTCGAGCGCTACGGCACGGACAAGCCCGACCTGCGCAACCCGCTCGCCATGGTCGACGTCACCGACCTCTTCCGCGGCAGCGGCTTCCAGGCCTTCGCCGGCGTGGCGGCGCGTGCTGACGGCACCGTGCGGGCCATACCCGTTAAGGGCCGCGGCGCGACCCTGCCGCGCAGCTTCTACGACGGCATGATCGCCTTCGCGCAGGGCGTCGGCGCCAAGGGCCTCGGTTACATCGTCTACGCCGACGGCGAGGCGCGCAGCCCGATCGCCAACCACCTCGACGCCGACCGCCTGCAGGCCCTCCGGGAACGCTGCGGCGCGGCCGACGGCGATGTTGTCTTCTTTATCGCCGACAGCGCCCCCAAGGCCCGCCAGATCGCCGCGGCCGTCCTGCCCGAACTCGGCAGCCGCCTCGGCCTCGTCGAAACCGACGTCTTCCGCTTCTGCTGGATCGTCGATTTCCCCATGTACGAACGCGACGCGGAGACCGGCCGCATCGACTTCTCGCATAACCCCTTCAGCCTGCCCCAGGGCGGCCTGGAGGCGCTCGAGACGCAGGACCCGCTGAGCCTCCTGGCGCACCAGTACGACCTCGTCTGCAACGGCGTCGAGCTCTCCTCGGGTGCCCTGCGCAACCACCGCCCGGACATCATGCTCAAGGCCTTCGAGATCGCCGGCTACAGCCGCGACGAGGTCGAGAGCCGCTTCCAGGGCCTGATGCGGGCCTTCCAGTACGGCGCCCCGCCACACGGCGGCATCGCCCCCGGCTTCGACCGCATCCTGATGCTCCTGACCGGCGCCAGGAACATCCGCGAGGTCATCGCCTTCCCGCTCAACCAGAGCGCCCAGGACCCCCTCCTCGGCGCCCCGAGCGAGGTCAGCGAACGGCAACTCCGGGAGCTGCACCTGCGCAGCACCGTC
>JAGVUW010000153.1 GCA_019136035.1 Verrucomicrobiota bacterium
CGGCGTCGTCGCCGATGCTTCGCCGAAGGGCGCCAGCGGCGACGGCTCCATCGCACTCGGCACCGCCGGCGGCTCCGCCGGCGGCGCGGCGGGCTCGCCGGCGAACCAGAGCTGATAGATGGCCACCAGCGTCCCGAGGATCACCGGCGGCGCGGCGTAGAAGAGGACGGTGCGTGAGAGTACCATGACGGCAGCTCCTAACCTGGGCCATCCACGAGGCACGTCGCCTCGTGAATGATCCACTACCATGGCCCCGCCCGGACCGCCCTGCAACCCGGACCGGCCTGCCGCCAGGGCAGATCGGCGATGGCGTCAGCGGCTGTTCCGGAAGAGGTCGTAGAAGCGGTCCTCGTATTCCTCGAAGAGGCCGTAGCTGCGGAGCTTCTCGCCCAGGGCGCGGGCGCGGTCACGGCTGCTGTCAGCGGCGCGGAAGTCGGACTCGATCTCGATGCGCACGGCATTCGGGACCTGGTTGCTGGAGGCCTGCAGCAGGCCGCGGCTGGCCATGTCGCGGGCATTCTGCGGGAGTGACCGCCGCACGACGCCGTGGATGAAGCTCAGGAGCGAGACCTCCCAGTGGTCGTCGACGCCGATGATCACGCCGCAGAGGTCGTGGTCGTCCTTTCGGGCGGTGCGGGCGACCTGCTCGCCGATTTCGTCGACCTGACCCTGGACGGTCTCCTCGCTGTGCTGGTCCTTGCTGAACTGGAGGCCGTACTCGATGATGCGCAGGCCCTCGGTGCCGCGCAGCGCGCCTTCGATGTACTGCCGCGCCTCGTCGCCGAAGTTCACCAGGGCCTGGCTGACGAAGTAGTGCGGCATGATCACCCGCGGCCGCTGGGCGCTGATGCGGCCCTTGCGGATGCGCACCTGCCCGACCGTGTCCAGCACTTCCGTCACCATGTAGTAGCGGATCGTGGTCTCACCGAAGGTCTCCAGGACCTTCGGCGGCGAATAGACAATCCGCGTCGACTTCGCGGCATACCAGAGGTCGTCGTAGGTGGCCATGATGAGGTGACTTCAGTCTCCGGGCTCGAGTCGGGATCGGCGTCCGGGCCACGCCGAGCGCAGCGGACCCGCCCCAAGTATAGCGCCGCAAGCGCCCGGTTGCAGACCGGCCGGCCGCTCGCGCGCCTGCCGGCGCCGGGAAAGGACAGCGGGGACAACGGGGGACACGGGGCGAGGGAACGCCGAACGCTGAACGCCCAACGCCGAAATGGCGGGGGGACACGGGGGACACTGGGGATGCGCGGCGACTCCATCCTGGAGTCCCTGGTGTCGCTTGTGTCCCTTTCTGGGAGCCCCCGGGCGCCGTTCCGCGGCGCCCGTTGTAGCAGCGGCTGTCCGCGCCGCTCCAGGGCGCCGCGGTCAGCGGCAGGCCAGGGCCACGCCGACGGCCAGGGCCGCCAGCAGCCAGCCGAGGAGGACCTGCGGCACGGTGTGCTGATGCAGGACCAGCCTTGCCCAGGTCACCAGGAGCGTCGCCGCAGCCAGCGCCGCCGCCATCGGGGGGTGGTAGGGCAGCATGGCCAGGGTCACGCCGGCCATGACCCCGGCATGGATGGAGACCTTCGTCCAGAAGCGGTTCACCAGGCTGGCGGCGAGGACGGCCAGCAGGGCAGCGCGGAAGCCGAGACGCAGCAGCTCCGGCGCCTGGAGCAGTTGGAGCACGGCGTAGCAGAGCACCATGCAGAGCGCCCCCAGGCCATACTGGCCGAAGCGCTCCTCGCGGTGGCTGAGGTCGGCATCACCGACCTCGTGGCGGCGCAGCTTGCGGAGCAGCCGCAGCAGGGCCGGCCCGACCACCATGGCGGCACAGAGGCCGGCCCAGCCGAGGGCCGCCCGGAGGTTGCCGAGGTCGAGCCAGAGGATCCCGGCGATGGCGACCGGCGCCACCAGGAACGGGTGCAGCACCAGGCTGAGCAGCCGCGCGGCCTGCTGGGCCGGTGGGCTTGTCGATGGCATCATGGCCTCGTTCACGCGGGGATCCTCGCAGGGGACGCCGCCTTGCGTCGCGGCGGTGGCGTCCTGGTCAGAGTGCCGCGTTGGCGCGGAAGGGCGCGCCGTGGCTTCAGCCCGGCGCGACCCCAGATGCCGCTGCGGCCTGAAGGCACGCGGCACACGTCCGGCTCGTATGGAACATCGCGTCGTTGTGCTGTCGATGCCGTGGCGGCCCGTGGACGCCTTCGCATCTGTGGACACTCGCGCTCCACACCGGTGGCGAGCGACGTTTCGCCTTGCCATGGCCGGCGCCCGGGGGCGCCGGGGACCGGGCTGCCGCGGCGGCTGTCCCCGGCCGCTCTGGCGGGCGCGCTCATGGCGGCGGCCCCGACGCCGCGTCGCGCTGGGGTCGCAGGGGGTCCAGGATCCAGCGCTTGTTGAACCAGAAGTACTGCTCGGGGTGCTCACGGATAACGCGGTCGAAGTGGTCGAAGACCGCCTGGGTCATGCGTCGGACATCGCTGTCGCGGTCGAGGGCCGGGTCGGGCACCACCGGCTCGAAGGTCTGCCAGCGGTGTCGGGTCCAGCCGACGCGCCGGACGCAGGCCGGGACGATCGGGGCGCCGCTGAGTTTGGCGAAGACGGCCATGCCCTGCATGACCGAGGCCCGGCCGCCGAGGAAGTCGACCTGGAAGGCGTCGTCGCGGGCGCGCACATCGGGGAGGATGGTCAGGACGCGGCCCTCCTTGAGGTGGCGCAGGGCCACGCGCAGGAGGCTGCGCGAGTCGCGTTCGAGGCATTCGAAGCCCTTGATCTGGCGCAGGCGGTTCAGGTAGTCGTCGGTCAGCGGGTTGCTCTGTCGGCGCACGATGTAGGACAGGCGCAGGCCGAAGAAGTGCAGGGCCATCCCGGCCATCTCCCAGCTTCCCATGTGCGGCGCGGCCAGGATGACGCGGCCGTTGGCCTGCACCTGGTCGCGGAGCTGCACGGCGCCCTCGTAGTCGACGACGCGGCGGATCCAGCTCTCGCGGAGGTGCGGCAGGCGGATGGTGTCGATGCTGTTGAAGACGAAGTTGCGCCAGGCCAGCCAGGCGATGCGGCGGGCCTGCGCCGGAGAGCACGACGCCTCGCCGAGGGCACCGCGGATGCGGCGCTGGACCTCGACCATGCGGCGCCGCAGCGCCAGTGCCATGAGCCGCGCCAGGCCCCAGCCGAGGCCCAGGGCCAGGCGATAGGGCAGGCGCCCGAGGACGGCGCTGACGGCGCGCATGAAGAGGTACTCGGCGACGTGCTTAGGGCGGTGACGCATGCGTTCCTGCAGATGCTGGGATCGTCTGGGTGTTCATGGGAGGCGCCGCGGCGGCGCGTGCCCGGTCTGCCGCCGCGGCCGGCGGGGCTCAGTGCCGCACGATGGCTGCCGACCAGTCTTCGGCCAGGCGCAGCTCGGTGTAGGTCTTGCCATCCTGCCTGACCTGCGGTGCCACGAAGTCCGGGACCTCGCGGCCGCGGTCGTCGAAGACGTGGACCTCATGCCGCGAGGCATCGCCCCAGCCGAAGAGGCCGCTGCGGCGGGTCAGGATGCGCTCCTTGCCAATGATGAAGCCGGCGTGGAGTTCCACCGGTGTGATCGGGTACATCCAGCGGGTCAGGTGGGGGTGCGTCGGGATCACCGTCATGTCGTTGTACCAGTGGTAGACGCAGCCGTAGTCGAGGGCCCCGAGCATGACCTGGTAGGCATCGGCCTCACTGCGCTCGGTGATATGGTCGCCGAGGGCGATCGGCGTGTACATCTGTGCCCGGGCGCAGTTGGAGATGCTGCCGGTCTCGACGAAGCACATGAAGCCGAGGTCGGCCATGGCCCGGGTCACCGGCGCGCCGTTGCCGATGAGCGGCCCGCGGGCGAGGATGCGCTTGGCCAGGGCCAAGCGCCAGGGCTCGCTCAGGAGCGTCACCGAGGACTTCAGGCCGCGCAGGGTCATGCTGGCCGGGTCGATGTCGCCGGAGACGCCGTCCCAGGGCTCGCCGTAGTGGTAGGTATAGGCGCTGTACTCATGTTCATCCCAGTAGACGCCGTCGGCGCCGATCTCATCGAGGATGAGGTCGACATTGCGGCCGATGGCCTGGCCGTAGCTGTTCTCGAGGGTCGGGAAGAAGAGCCGCTGGTCGGGCTTGCCGTAGTCGGCCTGGCGGCCGTCGGGGCGCAGGAGGCGCGCATCGGGGAAGCGCTCGGCGTCGTCGTCGGTGACATCGAGGAAGCAGTGGAAGTAGACGAGGAACCTGGCCTCGGGCACGAGGCGCTTGAGGCGCTCGCGGCCGGCTCGGTAGTTGTCGCGCGGGAGCTGCTGGAAGGCGGTGCCGTGCGGCGTGGTGCCCTTGTACCTCGGGTGGGTGATCGAGGCGCAGACGTAGCGCGCGTCCTTGAGCTGCACAAACTCGGCGATCTGGCGGTCGCTCCAGGCCGCTGTCAGCGGGTCGGCACGCAGGAAGGCGAAGGCGCCGTCCATCGTGACATTGGCGCCGACCAGACGACGCGCCGCGTTCAGGAAGGCCCAGTAATCCGGACGCGCCACCGGAACGATCGCCCACTCGGCGGTGACGGCGGTGCCGGGGCGGATGACGAGGTTGTTGTCGGCGATGCCGAAGGCGCCGCCGGCGGCGAAGGCGGTGATATGGACGCGGAAGATGTCATCCAGGGGCAGCATACCGAGTCCGGCCCCCGCGCTGGTGGCGAAGGCGGTGGGATTCTGGGGCTCGCCGGCCAGGCCGCTGCCGGAGGGCCGCGGCAGGCCGGCCAGCCAGAGGCCGGTCTGGCGCTCGCCGAGGCGGACCTGGTGGCGGTGCATCAGGGGCAGGTTGGCGTCGCTCAGGTTGGTGAAGGTGTCGCGGACCACCACGACCTCGTCGCGGGTCTCGACCTGGCGCTCGTGGCGGAACCATGTCGTCGAGCCGTGCACCCAGCCGGGCGCCGGCGTCGAGAACTGGCTCTGCACCGCGAAGGTCTCGCCCCCGATCGCGATCTCGAGCGTGGCGTCGGGCTGCTGGCGGACCGTGAAGGCGGCCTCCGGCACCGGCCGCGGCTCGATCAAGGGCAGGGGCCCGGTCGGCGGGCCGGCCTTGGCGCGCGGTGGCGGCGGCGGCATCTGGAAGGCGATGCGCGCCGCCGTGATGACCAGCGGCGCGGTGATGGTGTCGGCGGCGGCATGCTCGAGACGCAGGGTGTTGCCTTCGGGGCCGACCAGGTCGGTCACCCGCAGGGCAAAGTCGCAGGCCTTGGCGCCATCGAGCAGGCCGTAGGTGGGGTGCAGGTCGGGCGTCGTCATGTCCGGGCTGTAGAAGATCCTGAACAGCTCGCCGGGTGCCAGGTTGTACACCGCGCCGCCGCGCGCGGCGGCCTGCCGGGGCTTGTTCATGAGGCGTTCGCCGGTGACCGGCTGGCCATTCAGGAGGATCTTCAGCGCCGGGGTGTGGCCGGCGACCGTCGGGTGCGCCAGGCGGGCCTGGAAGACCAGCACCGCCTCACGGCCCGCGGGCACCGGCGGCAGCACCACCGGGAGGTCCTGCCGGGCGCCGCGCTCGAGCGTCAGACTCTCGGCGATCGCGACCTGGCGCGTCAGCGCCGGCGCGACCCCGTCACTGCCGGCCAGGACCCACAGCGGCAGCCGCCCCCGCGCGTGCTCCCAGCGCGCGGCGGAGGTCGTCATCAGCGACTCCTGCTTCGGCTCCGGCGAGTCGGTGTCGGAGATCCCGACCTCGACACGCAGGGCCCGCCCCGTTGCGACCGGGTCGACGCCGAGGAAGGCCCACGGCACCGCCAGCTCGAGCGTCCAGCCGTCGGCACGCTGACGCGCCCCGACCAGGGCCCCCTCGATGGTGCCCTTGGCCGGGCGGTAACAGACCACCTCCGGGGCGCAGTCCGCCAGCGGGTCTCCGGTGTTCTGGAAGTTGCCCGGGCTGGCGGCAAGCTGGAACTGGCCCTCGCCGAAGCCGCCTCGGTCCGGGTCGAGGTCGGGTTGGGCGTCGATATACACCTCGATGTGGTCGCCCTTCCACAGCCCGTCGCCGCGCTGGCTCTGGCGCATGAGGTCGTCGGTGACATCGACGGCGACGAAGAGGAACTCCTGGCGCCAGGCGAGCTGCACAGTGCCGCTCAGGTCAGCCGGCCCGGTCCAGGCGCTGCTGCCCCAGACGACCTGCGGGGCGCCGTCCACCGCGATGGCCCCCGGCACCGCGCTCCACTCCGCCAGGTCGCCGTCGACCGCAATCGGCGGGTCGGGCTTCAAGGGCAGGCCGCGGACGGCCTCCTCGGCCGCCGGCGCCGCCCAGGGCAGCGACAGGATCAGACCGGCGATCAGGACGCGCAGACGTGCATAGGGACGCAGGGCCATCGCGGGCTCCTCCGGAGTCTCGGGTCGTGACGCACAGGACCAGCCCCTAGTGTAACGCCGACAGGCCGCCCGCGCGACCCGGCCCGCAGGCGGGTTCCAGAGCCGTCGAAAGACTCAGTCAGCGGTCACCCTCGTATGGAGCTTCGCGTCGTGGTGCGGTGCCGGGTCCGGGGTCAGCGTGCCGCGTTGACGCCGAGGTGTGTGCGCCGCAGCTTCAGCCCGGCGCAGCCCATGATGTTGCCGCGGCCTGAAGGCACGCGGCACACTTCCGGCCAAGGCCGGTACTCCGACGGGGAGGGCGCCGCGAGCGCTGCTTCGCCGTGCCCGATCCGGCGTTCCACGCCGGGGCCGTCGCTGAAGCGGTGCCGGCACCCGGCTTTGGAGCAGCGCTGGTGTCGCCGGCGGCTCTTGACAGGGCTGCGGCGGCGTCGTACACTCTGGGTAGCGCTCTCGTTGCGGGGCGCCTGTCGTCGGTCAGTCCGTTCGGCGGGGTCGACGGTTCGGCCCATGGCCAGTCAGGCGGCGGCCATCGCCATGCGCTCCGGGCGGCACGGGTCGGCGCCTGCGGTGTTGGTGTTCTGGCGTGCCGCGGCTGGGAGCCTGCGGCCGGTTGAATGGACGGTGGTGCATTCCGGGTCCGGACTTCGGGAGACACAGGCCATGCAGCGACGACACTTCACCCTGATTGAACTCCTGGTCGTGATCGCCATCATTGCCATCCTGGCGGCGATGCTCCTCCCGGCCCTGGCCAAGGCCCGCGACAAGGCCCGCGCCATCTCCTGTACCAACAACCTCAAGCAGTTCGGCCTGGCCGTGGCGCTCTACACCGACGACAACCAGGACCAGTACCCGAAGTGCTACATGACGCTCGATTCGGCCGGCAAGGCCGTCGGGCCGTACTGGTACTGGAGCCCGACCGGGGGCGACGGCATGCTCTACCCCTATTACCAGAGCAAAGAGATCGCCCTGTGCCCGAACGACGGCTGCTACGGCCCCAACAGCCAGATCATGCGCCTCGGCACCACCGGTACCGTCCTCGGCCAGGTCAAGAGCCCGTCGGCGACCATCTGCATGGCTGACCTGACCTGGTGGTACGGCGACCCCTACACCGGCCTCGGCGGCAACAAGGTCTGGGGGCGCGTGCTGCACGCGTGGTCTTCCCGTGACCACTACATCGCCAGCGCCTGCTATGGCGGCGGTGTGATCACGCCGCGGCACAGCGGCCAGACGAACATCCTCTTCTGCGATGGCCATGTCGACCACATGCATCCGCAGAAGTGCGAGACCCCCACCAGCATGTGGGACCTCCTCTGAGGCACCGCGGCGCGCCCCGGCGCGCGGCGGCCTGCCGGCGCGGTCGCTGGCACTGGCTTGGGCCGACGAGCTGCGTCGGTGTGGCCGCCGGGTGAAAAAGGGCGCAGTGTGGCGGCCTGCCGCCCAGATGGCTCTTGATGTTGGCGCTTCGCGGTGGTACACTTACCGCTGTATATGGAGCGTGTGGGAGCCGTCGCCGTCTGCGGCGTAGCCGGGCGGCGCGGGGTAGGGCGATGGGGCCGAGGTTGGCCGCAGCGGGCGGGTCGAGTGGGGCGGGTTGTTCAGCGTATTCCAGGAGTGCATCGTGATGAATACCAAGCGCTGGTTGGTGGCGGTCTGGTTGTGTGGTGTGATCGGGGTGTGCCAGGGTCAGACTCCCTTGACCGGCATGCCGCGCTACTTCATCGTCCTGAAGGGCGCCGCGACCTTCACGACCAGCTACGTCGTGGACAACACCAAGCAGGACCTCAACGTCGGCCTCGGCCTGGACCGCCTCGCGATCCAGAAACCGAAGATCTACTACTACCTGGTCCTGCAGACGTCCTATGAGCCGACGTCGGCGATTGTCCGCGGCGTCGAGACCTGGACCGGCGAGGGCCACCTCGAGGCCGTGCCCATCGGCATGGTCACCTATGGCACCGGCCGTTTCGTCGAAGACGCGACCCAGCCCAACGGCTGGCGCTGGGATGCCACGGCGAGATACTCGTTCGACCTCGGCGGCGAGGCCCTGGCGCTGTCCGGCTTCGGCGGTGCCCCGGCCATGGGCTGGCTGAAGAAGGGCAGCCGCGTCGGCACGGCGTCGATGTGGTGGTGGGAGAGCATCAGCGAGACGGACGAGGCGGTGAACGGTGATGTCGTCGAGGCCGGCAATCCCTACGGCCTGATCCCGGGGACCTATTCGGGCACGCGCTCGAACCTGGTGGCCTACGACACCATGACCTCCGCCATCACTGAGGGCCCGCTGGCCCTCCTGGCCATCACCGCCAAGAAGATGCAGACCCGCGACCGGCCCCCGGTGGTCTGGTACCAGGCCACGGCGCTGGCGCTGACGGTGACCACGCCCTTCTGGATGCAGATCACCGAGCTCAGCCAGATCTACTACGATACCGATGCGAATGGCGATGCCGTGGTCGACGAGAAGGATGGCTACCTCGAGTCCTCGGCCAGCACCCCGCTCCTCTGCGGCATGGCCGCCCTCAAGTTCACCACCGACAGCAAGCTGACCACCCTGGCCAACCAGACCCCGGCGAACCCGGCTCTGGACCTCGATGCGGTGTCGGCCGGGATTGACGCGATCCTGGTGAAGGGCAGCTACGCTCCCGTGGCGCCGGTGATCACGCCGTTTGAGATTGTCCCCTGACACCGCGGTACTGATGCGGCCGGCGTCCGCTGTCGGCGGCGCGCGACCGGCGTCCGATCGGCAGGGTCTTGTGTATCCGGGGCTGGCAGTTCCGTCAGGGACTGGCCAGCCCCGTTGCATTTGTGCCGGCAGAGCGGTCTGCGGCACCGGTCATGCAGGCCCGCGGCGCCGCCCGTGACTCCCCCGGGCCATCCCGAGACGATCAGTAACCACGAAAAGCACAGAAGACACGAACAGGAAGGGATAGGATCAGAGAGGCCTGACACGCGCACGACGCCGGGCGCCGGACGGACTGTCGTCGCGCTATCACCGCAACTCCGAGACGATTGGTAAGCATGGGAAAACAGCCGATGGTCCTCCCGTTCAGTCGCGGCGCCGCTCAGGCGCGCCGCCTCGCGGCCCTTGCCGGTGTTCTGACACTGGCCGTCCTTGCGCACCTCACCGCGGGCTGTGGCCGGCAGTCGGCACCGGATGACGCCTCCGTGGCGCCGTCGGGCCGTCCCGCCGCGCCCCCCGCCCGCCGACAGGGCGGGCGGCCGACACCGCCGCGTGACCTCGAGGCACGCCTGATCGCGGTGCAGCCTGAGGCGCCGGATACCGCCGGACGTGCCTTCGTACGGAATCTCAGCCCGGCCCAGGCCGAGGCACTGAAGGCCGCCCCCGAGCGCCTGCGCCAGGCCGAGGCGGCCGACGACTGGCTCGGGGTCCTCGAGGAACTCGCCGAGATCCCGCACCCCCAGACCCTGCCGGCGGTCTCGGCGGCACTCGAGCACGACGACGCCGGCGTCCGCCAGAAGGCCTTCGCCGTGATCGAGGGCTACCAGACCGCGGATATCCTGCCGCTCGTCCGGAAGGGCCTGGGCGATGCTGACGCGGATGTCCGCTTGGCCGCCGTTCATGCCCTGGCGGCGGTCGTCGACCCCGCGGTGTCGGCACTCCTCATCGAGGCGATGCAGGACGACAGCCTCTTCGTCCGCCAGGCCGTCTTCGCCATGCTCGAGGCCAAGCCGGCCGAGGTCCGCCAGGATGTCTACGAGGCCGGCATCGGCTCGCCCCACGACGACGTCTGGGGCGAGGTGGTCAGCGCCATCCTCTTCGACCCCAGCCACGACGCCGTGATGACGCTGATGGCCGGCCTGAAGAGCCCCTCGGAGTTCCAGCGTGGCCAGGTCAACGACGCCCTCCAGTTCCTGGTTTCGGAGCGCTTTGACTCCTACGACGAGGCCCGCACCTGGTGGGACGCGAATCGGCACCGCTTCGACGACGAGCTCCAGGAGAAGCACGAGGACGAGGATGAGGGCAAGGCCCCCTGACCGCCGTCCGACAGGTCTGACAGGTCTGACAGGTCTGACAGGTCTGACAGGTCTGACAGGTCTGGCTCACCCGGCGGGCCTCGCCTTGGGCGGAACCGCGTCGGCGCCCCGTCGCCGGTCACCGGGGACGGGGCCCTCAGCGGGTGCCGCTGCGATCCTCCCGCGCCGTCCTGGCGGGCTTCTGCCCGGAAGGCCTTGACATCCCCCCCGATGGTTGTAGCGTGGCCTCAGAAGGTCGTTCGTTTCAGCAGAAGGAGACGACGTCTCGCCGCGGTCCCCCATGGGCCGAACACGCACACTCCAAACACGGGAGAGCACCATCATGAAGGCCATGTTTCGTTGTCTTGTTGTCCTGACCTGCGGTCTGGCCACCGCGACCCATGGGCAGCTTGCGGGAATCGAGCGCTACCTCATCGTCCTCAAGGGCACGTCGAGTTTCACCACCAGCTACGTCGTCGACAACAGCAAGGTGGACCTCAACGCGGGTCTCGGCCTGGACCGGGTCGCCGCGCAGAAGCCGCGGCCCTACTACTACCTCGTCCTGCAGACCGCCTACGAGCCCACGATCAAGGTCGTGCGCGAGCGTGAGTCGTGGTCGGGCGATGGCCACCTCGAGGCCTTCCCGATCGGCATGGTGACCTACGGCACCGGCCGTTTCGTGCCCGATACAGGCCAGCCCAACGGCTGGCGCTGGGACGCCAAGGCGAAGTACGCCTTCGACCTCGGCCCCGACGCCATGCAGCTCGGCGGCTTCGCCGGCCTGGTCGAGCCCTGGGGCTGGCAGAGCAAGGGCAAGCGCGTCGGCTCGGCGTCGCTGTGGTGGTGGGAGCTGGTGGAGGAACAGGCCGAGGCGCTCAGCGAGACCATCGAGGCCGGCAACCCCTGGGGGCTCATTCCGGGGAACTACAGTGGCACGCGCTACCGCATGCTCTGCTACGACACGATGACCTCGTCGCTCTTCGAGGGTCCCATCGCCCTCCTGGGTGTCTCGGCGCGCAAGATGACGGACCGCAAGGTCAAGCCGCCGCTGGAGTGGTACCAGCCCAGCACGATGACCCTCGCCGTGACCACGCCGTTCTGGCAGCAGTTGACCGACTATACCACCATCTACTACGACACCGATGCCAACGGCGATGGTGTCGTCGACGACGACGACAGCCGTCTCGAGGCGTCGGTCAGCACGCCCCTGCACGGCGCTGTCGGCACGATCAAGTTCAGCACCGACGCGACGCTGACTAAGAGGGCCAATCTGACCGGCGATCCCGCCGTCGATCTGGCGGCCGTCTCGGCCGCCATCGACGCGGCCCTGGTCCGCGCTAAGTACAGCGCGGTCGGCGCCCAGTTCGAGGCGTACTGACGGGGAGCCCGGGGCTCAAGGGACGCCAGGGACTCAAGGGACGCCAGGGACTCAAGGGACGCCAGGGACTCAAGGGACGCCAGGGACTCAAGGGACGCCAGGGACTC